>JAFGPC010000220.1 GCA_016926155.1 Sedimentisphaerales bacterium | reverse complement strand
GGAAAACCACTTGACAGGATTGTCATTGATCTGAATCTGCGTAATGCCATACACCGCAACGCCACTGAGGATCAGCATCACCACCAGGATCGGCTTGGCTCGTCGAAAGGTAAACCGTCCGACCTTTCCCAGGAACCGACTCAGGGCACTCGGTTTGTCCGCATGATGGGCAGCATGACCGAAGTTTGCCAGCGACTTGTCTCGAATCATCATTATATACGCCGGCACAAACGTCACCGTCGCCACCCACGCAATCATAATGCCCGTCGCCACAAAGATGCCGAAGACCTGTACCGGAGGAATTGGAGTCAGCGCCAGCGATGCAAATCCTGCCGCCGAAGTCAGGGAGGTATACAGCATCGGGATAAACAGATTTCCCATTACCTCCCGAATTGTCTCCTTGCGGCCTTTTTCGGGCGTGTACAGATCGAAAAATTCCGACAGAATATGGATCGAATCCACCACGGCGATCGGCATCAGAAAGATCGGGATCATCGAACTCATGATGTGGACTGGAAATCCGAATCCGATCAGCAGGCCCATCGTGGAGATCACCGAAACCATCGCCACGATCATCGGGCTGATTACCAGAACCAGTTTGCGGAAAAATGCCAGCATCAACAGAAAGATCACCAGCATCGCCAACGGCGCCGAGATCGCCATCTGTATAAACATCTCTACACCGAATGTATCCTCGGCCACCGGCAAACCCGTGATGTGATATTTATCCTGGCCTGAGAACTCGGCGACCTTTTTCTGTAACGCACTGTACACCCGATAGCTCAGATCCTTACTTGTGAGGGGAATATACAACGCCAGTGCCTTACCATTGCCTGAAACCAGCGTATCCTTCAGCATGGGATTGGACATGATCTTGTCACGGATTGCCAGGGCCTCTTCCTGCGTCATTGGAGGTTTCGGCATTAACCACTCAAAGGTCACAACGCCCGGACCGCCCTGTCCGATATGATCCACAGTCGAAGGAGCCATCAGATCAACATCCACTACACCCATTGTCTGGCCCGGGTTGTCCTTATCCGGCCAATGCAGCTGTTCTTTCGCATAGCGAGCCAGCTCATAAATATGGCTTAAGGATTGAACATTGAATACGCCATCTGGATTCTGATCGTTGACAACGCCGACGACTACGATATCACTTAGATTAAACCGTTCCTTGTTCTTGTCATGAAACACCCGAACCGGTTCCTCTTTACTGAGCATGTTTTCCGGATCGGTATCCACTTTGATCAAAGGGATCATCGCTCCCGTGACTAAAGTGAAAATCACCATTACAATCGTCACTAGTCTATAGTGTCGAATCGATACATCCGAAATTTTGTGCACTATCTTCATGGATCTACTAACCTTTTCCTTGGCAGTTCCCGGAGCAAACTTACACTCGCTCCGGGTCTACCGCATTTTCTCATCCTGACAATTAGACCACAAATGTCTAATCCACCCCGATGCTCTATTTCTTGCCATGTGGGCAGGGTTTCAGGCACAGGAACCAATCCAGACATTCGTAATCTTTGCCCGCCGCATCGACACGATCCTTGGCCGTCCCACAGGAGCCGGGAGGAGGAATGATTACGTCATCGCCCAATTGCCAATTCGCCGGAGTGGCAATATTATGCTCATCCGAATGCTGCATGGCAATCAAAAGCCGCTTCACTTCGTCCATATTCCGCCCATTGCTCAGAGGATAGTACAGGATCGCCCGCACAATCGCCTTCGGATCGATAATAAAAACCGCCCTAACGGCCTGCGTTTTGCTAGCTGCCGGCTGTAGCATACCGAACGCCTTCGAAACCTCCATTGTCAGATCGCTGATAACGGGGAAGTTTACCTCTATATCTTTCATGCCCTTGTACTGGATCTTCTCCTTGATCGTCCGGAGCCAGGCAATATGACTGTACCCGCTGTCAATGGACAAACCCAACAACTCCGTGTTGAGCGCGCGGAATTCATCCTCCATCGAAGCGAATGTCATAAACTCCGTCGTGCACACTGGCGTGAAATCGGCCGGATGCGAGAAGAAGACCACCCATTTGCCCTTATAATCATCGGGAAAATGAATCACTCCTTGTGTAGTTTCGGCCGTAAAAGAAGGTGCTTTTTCGCCAATCAAAGGCATTCTATTTTCGTTCTCTTCCATAGGATATCCTTTCTAACCATATGTGGTTAATTCTTTATATGCACGGTCACAATCCCGTACAAAATTCCTTTTTCAGTCGTTCAAACGATTCCGTTTCGTCATATTCATGATTGGTAAAGGCACAATACATTAGATAACCTCCGCCCAGATTTCGCGCTTCGAATCCCGATTGATTCAGAATCCGGCACGCGGTATGGCTGCGGATACCCACTGCGCAATAAGCACAGATTGTTTTATCCTTGGGCAATTCATCCAATCGGCTCCGCAGTTCGTTCAATGGAATATGAACGGTGCCGGGCACATGTCCTTGTTCGTACTCTCCTTTGGTTCGAACATCTAGGATGAAATCCTCCGGATCCAATGCATCAAAATGGCGGGAAGGCATCGTCCCGTCCAGGATATTGGCTCCGACAAAGCCGACCATATTAATCGCGTCTTTGCCGCTACCGAACGGTGGGGCATAAGCCAGTTCCAATTCCTGCAGATCATACACAGTCATTCCCATGCGAATCGCCACCGCCAGAAGATCGATACGGCGGTCCACACCTTCGTGGCCAACGATCTGCGCTCCAAGAATACGGCCCTTTTTGTCAAACAGAACCTTGATATGCATGGTCGCCGCATCAGGATAATACCCAACATGATGAGCTGGGTGAATATACAATTTTTCGTAATCGATCCCTTTGTTACGCAGTTGTTTTTCACTAGCCCCGGTCATGGCAACCGCCAGATCGAATACCTTTAAGATACCCGTGCCCTGCGAACCATTGTACTGTCTTTCATGTCCACACATAATATCGGCAACCATACGCCCCTGCTTGTTGGCCGGACCCGCCAGTGGAATCAGCGTCGGTCCGCCGAAAACAAGATCCTCAACTTCAATCGCATCTCCGACAGCATAGATATTCGGATCGTTGGTCTCCAATCGGCCGTTCACGGCAATTCCCCCCCGCGGCCCGATTTTCAGTCCGGCTTGCCGAGCCAGTTCCACTTCCGGTCGGACACCGATCGAAAGAATCGCCATATCGCATGACAACTGCATACCGCTTTTTAAATGAACATGAAGGCCGGAGGGTACCTCTTCAAAGCCGGCCACTCCATCCTCCAACCAGACCGAAACGTCCTTATCCTCCAAATGATGGCGCACATACCATGCCATTTCTTTATCCAAGACAGGCATTACTTGATCGACCATTTCGATAACAGCCACTAAAAGGCCTCGGTCTCGCAGATTCTCGGCCATTTCCAGCCCAATGTATCCGGCACCAACGACAACCGCTCTTTGGGGATGGTTTTCCCGGATATAAGCATCAATTCGATCCATATCCGGTATATTACGCAAGGTAAAAATGCGGGATGAATCGATCCCTTCCAATGGCGGCCGGATCGGTTCAGCACCCGGCGAAAGAATCAGCTTGTCATATGTTTCCCAATATCGTTTCCCGTTAGCATGATCCATCACTTCTACACGTCGGGATTGTCGGTCAATAGAAACTACTTCCTGTTGTACCCGGACATCGACATTGAAACGAGCCCGAAAGCCCTGCGGCGTCTGCAGGAGTAGATTCTCCCGATCCTGGATGGTTCCACCGATGTAATACGGCAAACCACAATTAGCAAAAGAAATGTATTCTCCACGCTCAAAAAGAATGATTCTCGCTTCTTCATCCAGCCGCCGCAATCGTGCCGCCGCAGATGCTCCTCCTGCCACTCCACCTACAATGATGATTGTCCTGGACATAATTTACTGACTCCCTTTGATGTTTTTTCTATTAGTTTTGATCCTGTAGCGAAGTATCACAACTTTGATGGATACAATGTAACAGCCGGATCACATTTTTATTCTCAATACCATAAAACACTTTGATTCCCTCACGTCGAGCATACAGCACCCCTTTGTCCCGCATCATATTCAAATGCTGCGAAGTAATTGATTGCTTGGTCCCCAGTACTTCCGCAATTTCATTGACACTCATCTCCCCATGCTCCAGCATTTCTACAATAGCCAGTCGATCCGGATGGCCGACCGTCTTGAGTACCCGAGCAGGCCTTCTGAACTTATCTGCCGGATTCATTTTAATTTTCATGGCCTATACCCTTCATATAAATTAGCTTACCACTATATAGTAATATTACTATATATCTTCGTGCATGTTCAATCCTTAATTCAAAATATTTTTGGATTTTACGTAAGACCTTAAATAATATAAGCTTAAAGGAGATTTAGGTATAAGATGTCGATGTTTGAATTCCAATTATCCTGCTAAATTCCATCTGTTTATAACTATTAAAACGATCTACTTCGGTCTTCGTTCAATGGCTCTGAATCCTTTATCGCGACGGAGTGGGATAAGCATACCATCCGTTTCTTCAAGCCAGTCAAAAAGTCGTTTATTAAATTCTGTTATAAGGTCGGCATATTGTGGATCGCCAATCAGGTTATCCATTTCTTCTGGATCATTCTGTAAATCATACAACTCATCGATATCCCAGATCCCATGATAATGGATGTACTTGTAACGATCAGTCCGAATGCCATGAACAGTGGGGGTATGCGGGAAATTGCGCTCCCAGTAGTATTCATAAAACACAGCATCCCGCCAGGGAACCTGCCTGCCTTGTAAAAGTGGCAGAAAACTTATCCCATCCATCCTGTTGGGTGTTTTCAGGCCCGCTGCATCCATAATTGTCGGGGCAATATCGATATTCTGCACCATCTGCTTAATTTTACTGCCGGGCTTGATCAGTTCAGGACACCAGGCTAATAACGGAACCCGCATGGACTCCTCATACATATGGCGTTTGTCGATAAGACCATGTTCCCCGAAACAAAAGCCGTTGTCGCCCATATAGAAAACCAGTGTCGAATCGTCCAGATGCATCTCGGCCAGCCCATTGAGAATGCGGCCGATACTATCATCCACACTTAGTAGCGTCTCACAATAGCGACGATAAAACGTGTCAAAATCCATCTGGCCGTGATACATATAATCCACGCCATGCCAACTGTTGCGCTGTTCCTTAACCCAGTCCGGTTTACCCCTGTAATTCTCTTCAGTATTTGCCATGCTCTTGGGATAAGGCAAAGGTTCGTTTTCATATTTTCCAAGGTGACGTTTGGTCGGTTCAAACATGGCATGAACGGCCTTATGAGATAAGTATAAAAAGAAAGGTTTGTCGAGATCACGCCCTGTTTCGAGCCAATCGAGTGCATAGTCGGTCAGAATGTCACTGATATGGCCTTCTTTTTTGACCTGCTTTCCATCAATGTTCAGCGTCGGATTGAAATAGACACCTTGACCGCGGAAGCTGATCCACTTGTCAAAGCCCGGTCGGGATTCATCACTGTCATGTCCCATGTGCCATTTGCCCATGAAAGCCGTCTGATAACCGATCTGTTGCAGGTATCGAGGGAAAAAGACCGTGCCTTTTGGAACCATTGTATTATTGTCAACCACTCCGTGACGATGGGCGTATTGACCGGTCAGAATTGAAGCCCGGCTGGGTGAGCACAGCGAGGTAGAAACAAAGGCGTTCTGCAAATGAGCACCTTCAGCAGCCATGCGATCCATATTGGGTGTTTTGAGAAACGGGACCTTATTCATGAAACCCATAAAATCGTAGCGGTGATCATCACTCAAAATAAAAACCACATTTCGGGGCTTGCCCCCGTTTCGAGCCAGTTGCAGGTTTGATTGGACACAACCTGGAAGAAACGGGATAGAAGCAACTGAAAGACCGGTCCATCTTAGAAAATCCCGCCGTGAAACTGCCATAGTCTTCCTTTCTATAGATTGAATGCACGAGATAATTCTTCTATAATCTCACGGGACATCGGCATATGTCCACCGATGGACTGACTGTCCAAAACGGCTTCGGCGGAGCAATCAAGCACCTCAAGCTGATCATAGACAGCCAGCACGCTCTTACCGACCATCATTACTCCATTATTACAGAGGACTGCTGCGGGGGATTTGCTCGTTAGCACCTGGGCAAGCCGGTCAAAATCATTAAAGGAAACCTCAAATGGCAACAGGCTCACATCCCGCACAAAAACATAGCTTTCCGGAATTGTGTATGTATCGATGGTCTTTTGACAGACACTGAAAGCCAGGCAGTTTACGGGGTTGGCATTGGCGATGGCTTGGATATCGGGATGTGTGTCATATACAGCCTTATGGGCCAGAGTTGCCCGACTGGCATTCTTGCCATACTCCGCCTTACCTTTGCGGATCATGACGATCTCCTCAGGCAGCACTGAATATCGATCCAGGGGATGGGGTGTAATAAGAAACTTGTCTTGATCGATCCGGGCTGAGAAACTACCTGTCGATCCGGTAAACAGCCGCTGCCGGCAACCCCGCTGGATGAATTGACATAATTGAGCACGCATTTCTTTCTCCCGAATCGTCATCATAGACGGGTTATAATCGAAACCGTCAAGTTTGACATCGCTTTTACTATGCAGTTGAAGCTGCTGCTCGGTGAGATATTTCGGTGCACCAATGAGATGCGCTTTGATAAGCGTCTTGCAGCATAATTCCAGCGTTTCAAATCGCTGAAAGGCTTCCTGTAAATTATCCCCGCCACAGCAGACCCCATGATTCTGTAGAATGACGCTGTCATACCCGGCTGTAAATTCATAGGCGATTTTCCGGCCCAGATCTTCACTGCCGGGCACTCCGTATGGAGCAAAACCTACACGACCACTGGACCACCAAGCTTGTGGAAACAGCTTGGTGTCCGGGACTTTGTGAGCGATGCTGAAGGCAACCAGGGCCATGGGGTGAGCATGGACAATGGCTTTGATATCGGGGCGGACATCATAAATCGCCTTATGAAATGGAAACTCGGATGAGGGACGATGCAGACCGATGACAGTACCATCAGACTTGACACAAACAATATCCTTACCCGTCAGCGTTCCCTTGTCGACTCCGGCCGGTGTAATCCAGATGTCGCGGTTTTCATCGATAATCGACAGATTGCCTCCAGAAGTGGTGGTCATTTTGTATTGATAGATGCGGTGCATCGTCAATGCCAGTTCTTCGGTTGGATGCAGATATTCATATCGCATATCAATCTCCTTCGCAGAAGAAATGGTTATGGTAAGGGATCCGGCTGTTTCTCACAGCAACGATCCATCCTATGCTGCCAGTCGCGGAGATAGTCAGTTCTCCATTGATTCACGGTTTTTGCCCCAGCCCGATCGGCCTCCATGAGATCAGGATCGGGATTGTCCATCCACCAATGTGGACGGTTCTGTCGTCTTATGAACTGACCACCCCAACTCGGCCGGGTTGGATTATCCGGTGTGCCGCAAAGCAGAAAGGCCACCGAAGGCGTATCCCCCATTTTGATGCTTCCCCCCTTCAGGGGAGCAAAATAGTCGCCTAACGCGCCTTTCCCTTTGACATGAAGGCAAACAAAAGCGGCATTACTCAAATCGCCGGTTTGATCGCCACCCATATACCAGCCCCGAAATGTTGTATCGCAGAAGATCATCCAAAGGTCTTTATGTTTCTCGTCGATGTAGGCAAAGGCACTGAGGTCCTGTTTGAGATTCCAGGAGGCAATAAAGTAAACACGAATCTTGTTTTTGATCGAAGGGGCATCGTGCAGCGCCTGGGCCACATCCGTAATCGAGCCCCAGACCAGAATATACAATGGACGGGAATCGGGCTGGTTAGCACAACGGACGATCCATTTCGATCCTTCTGTCGATTGACTATATCCCTTTGCAGGTGCAGGATCGATGGCTCCCTGCTTGCTAATGAATCGTAAAAAAGCAGGGGCAGGATACTTGTCCGACCACGTTTTAAGGTTCGGATAATCCTTTTCATAGGCGTCAATGACTTTAAGAATGTCGATTTTACGACCTTTCTGTGGTGGCGAGGAAATCAATCCCTCGGTGTCGAACAGATCGGCATACACAAAATAGTGGATCATGGATTGGATATCATCTTCATCTCCCCCGCCGATATCGCTGGAGACAATGACACGATAGCGGTTCCCCCCCAACGCCCCGGGGCCTAGAGCAAAAGTTTGTACGCCGCAAAGGCAGGAAAGCAATCCAGCCATGATGCAACGACAGATTTTTCTGTCCCTATGCATTCTTATTTCCAATCCCGTCCGGCACCTCGCACATCGACCGGTTTGATTCCCATAGCGGACACAGGAGATCGAGCAGAATAAATAATCCACCCGGACTGCCATGATTCGATCCATGGATCTTCCGTTTTGTTGTCGTCGGAAAGAGGAATCGCAGTGGTCTTTTCCGAGCTGTAATCCTTGAGCCTGTCTTGGAGCAATTGCCCTATACGACTATGAAGGACATTATTCCGAAAGTCTATCGCGCCGGGAGCAAAGGAGAAGGTGATTTTTCCTTCGGCGAACAGAACATTATCCTCAAATAAAAAACCGTCAGATTTATGGAATGTCAATTGCATATCGCCATCAAAAATGAACACGTTATTGCGAATTGTATTGCCGTGCGCCATGTGATTGTGACTGGGCCGTTGAATGCCGTAAGAAAGGTTGCCTTCCACGATGCAATCGGCGCTGCGTTCATCCAGATAATATGCACTTGACCCATATCCTCCCGTATCGGGGATATCGAACGCCATATTATTGCGAAGAACGGTATTCTTTCCGGCAAATACATAAACCGCACCTCCATCGTGCAGTTCGAGCATGGCACGATAGATCTTATTGTACTCGATTCGGTGGTTTTCTCCGCCGCAGTTGATCGCCGAGTAGGGAGTATCATGAATTTCATTATGAGAGATAATGCAACTTTTTCCCCCACCCCAGATACCGATTGCGCTGGGATAGATCCGGCCGATATGATGAACATAGTTGTCTTCTATCCGGCAGCTCGGCGCCTTGATCCCACAAGCCCCAATATCATGGATATGAGACCTTTCTATCCAACCACCGCCGTCTCGTATACAGATCCCCTGCCCGGCAGTATGGCTTATTTCCAGATCGATCAGACGACAATTACGGCTGCGGCAGACGCTAACCGCCCCGTCAAAAGCGCCTGCTCCGAATCCCCCTGCTTTAAGCGGTGTATTGGTCACTGTCAGTCGAAGACCTCGGATTTCCACATCTTCGGTATTATCCAGCCTTAATATTGCCTCCATCGTCGGGGCAATCACCCTGGCGGTGTTCATATCCTCGTCCGGAAACGGCCAATATACAATCCTTCCTGCGGTTCGATCCAGAAACCATTGCCCGGGATGGGTCATCCCCTCCTTTGTATTCCATACAACATATTTTCGTACACCAAAAGCTCCCGGAGGATGGCCGGATGGATTGGAAAAAGTGATTGTATGATTTACATGATCAAGATTCTTAACGCCCACCAGCGATTCATCCCACATATGATAGACGGTAATCTCAGCATTGGCCGGATCTAGATCAACGGGTAAATCCCCGGATCGAAATTGCATGGTTGTCAGTTCTTCGATGGTAGGTTTTCGCTTCCAGCCGCCACCGGTCGTGCTCATCCATGACACATCGAAGCGACTTTCATGGGCAAGACTCCCCTGCTCCGGAAAACGGGCACGAGGCGCGAGTTTTCCATTGACTACCAATGCTCGAAAGTCCCATTTTCCTTCCTTGACACCTTCTACAGTCGCCCAATAGATTTTTCCATCCCGTACCCAGCCGGTGACCGGATGTCCACCATATAGAACAGGCTTGTGCTCCCCTAGGCCTATGATTTTTATACCTTTATCTTGCGCGTTCAGGACAATGGGCTTTGAAAGAAAATAATCGCCATTAATGACAATTATCGTTTGTTCCGTTCCAATCCCTGTTCGACGGGCAACCTCCACAGCAACCTGGATTGACGCAAATGGTCCATCTGTCTCTGTTTCATTCGGCCTGGATAGTGTGCCCGACCATGCATCATTCCCATTGGGGGCTATATAGAAATGAGCTGACTGAGCATTAACAGAACAGGTCATGAATATAAGTACGACAATAACAAACCTTCGATTCCCATGGTTCGAAACCATAGAAACCACCCTCCAAAAAACTTGTCTGTTTTATTGCATCACATGAGACTTAAGGAACAGGTAATAGAGCTGCCCTTCGGTATAAATCTGTCCTGCCAGTTGTCCTGCCTCGTTGCCGACTCCCATATAAACATCACAGCGGCCCGGCGCACGGATGGCACCCCCGGTATCCTGATCCAAGGTAAAGCCTGTATAGCGTCGAACCATGCTCTGGCCGGCAATCATACGAGGCAAAGAGGTGTCCAGAAAAGCAAGACAGGCCCGCGGGTAAATCTCCTTATCCGTGGCAATGGAACGATAGGCAATCACCGGTTCGTTTAAACTCCCGCGGGGATCTCCTTCTTCAAAACGGAAGAACACAAACCGTGGATTCAGTCGGGTATATTGGTCTACTTCATCCGGATGGGCTTTGAAGTAGTCGATCATGCGATTCAGATTTAATTCCTGCTCGGAAATCTTACCGGCCCTGACCAACTCAACCGCAGCGCTGCGATACTCGTGGCCATTGTTAGCCGCATACCCCACCGTAATCAGATTCCCATCCGGCAGGCGAATCTTGGCCGATCCCTGCACATGGGCGATATATACCTCGAATGGATGGCCGAGCCAGACTAATTCCAGTCCTTTCAACTCACCCGAATCCTGCAATTCGGCGCGAGAGGGATATGGGATATAACCGCCTCCAGGCTGAAGTCGCCCAAGGATTTCTCCAGTATCGCTTTTCACCAGGTCGTCCGGTTTCTTATAAAGCGGAAAGCGGAACTGAGTCGTAGGCTTAAGGGAACCGTCAAAAATCGGGGTATAGTAACCGGTATACAATACCGTTCCCTGGCTGTCACATCCGATGGAAATATACACGTCGAACAATTCGCGGATACGAGTCTCTAATTCCCGTCCCCGAAGGCCCTGGTCCAGAAGATTGGCAAATGACTCCAGACTGTTTACGGCATGATCATGGGTAATCTCGCCATAAGGAAAAAACTGTTCACTGCTGGGCTTGCTCAAATAACTGAGGCTGTTATCGATGGCCTCGCGCATACGATCCACCTCCAGGCAGGCAATCGTCATACTCGGAATCTGGGCTGGATCGGTAATCTTGCGAAGAGCCAACTGGCCGGGAGGCAGTTGTCGCGAATAATCCAGGCCTTCTTCCTCCGCTTTCTGGCAACCGGCTAATCCAATCACTAAAATACCGACCACGAATAAAATCTTCCCTGCCATTGAGAACGAATCCTTTCGTCGATCCATCGGACAATCCCTTTCCTTTGTCCCCGTTTTTCTCCGGATTAATCTTTCAAGAGCTATAATTCAGCAAGATTATGAACCGAATTGACGTCTATGTCAACGCTGCCCAATGAGAAAACCGTCATGGTCAGCGTTTCAGACGTGATTTCATTCGGGATTTCCAGTATAATACAGTTTGATTTAATGGTAAAAATCGGGGCTGGCAAGGATCAAAAGAATGCTATACAAAATCATCATGACAGGATTCCTTCTCATCGGAATATGGCAGAATGCCTTTGCACAAGGATCTGATATTATCCTATATCGGGGAACAAGCGATGCCTCCACAGCCATTGCTATTGATACAGATCGATTCCTCGTGGCAGACGACGAAAATAACGTCTTGCGCGTTTACAGCTTGAATCATCCCGGTTTGCCTCTATCATCACTGGATTTAAGCTCCTATCTCCGAGCCGGCGGGGAACACATCGAAGCCGATATCGAAGGCTCAGCCAGGATTGGAGACCGTGTCTATTGGATTACCTCCCATGGACGGAACAAAGACGGTAAACTGCGACCAAATCGCTATCGCTTCTTTGCCACCGACCTCCGGATTGAGGACGATTATGTGCACATCCTGCCCGTCGGTCGACCTTGTCCTACTCTGGCCCACCGAATGGCACAGGATCTGGACTTGACGTATCTTCGACTGGATAAAGTGACTCGATTCGACGAGCGGAATATGAGTAAAAAAGAACGGGAACAGCTCGCCCCGAAAGAGGAAGGGCTGAATATTGAGGGCCTGGCTGCAACTCCGGACGGCAAAGGATTGCTGATCGGCCTGCGGAATCCAACCTATCCCAGCCCCTCTTCCGGCCAGAGACAAGCTATTGTGATTCCTCTGTTAAATCCAGATGAAGTGATTGAAAAAGCAGACAGACCTCGTTTCGGTAAACCCCTACACTGGAATCTGGGAGGATTGGGAATTCGCAGTATGGAGTATTGCCCTTCCTTCAAAGCCTACTTTCTCGTAGCCGGTCCCAAAGACGGTGGTCCAGGAATGGTTCTTTGCCGCTGGTCGGGCAAGCCCTCTGAACAGCCTGAATCCATTCACCAATTCGATAAAACCTCCGATTTCACTCCCGAAGCCCTGTTTGCCATATCCGTAACCGGTGAAATCGGCCTGTTAAGCGATGATGGAACCCTGCCGATTAAAGTCAACCATCCCTCCGAATGTATGGAAAACGAATTGCTGAATGATACAGAATGCCCCAACAAATATTTGGTCGATCCAAATCGCAAGACGTTTCGGGCAATCCGAATGACACCGGAACAGAATTGACAACTTATATGGATTTATGCAATAATCTTTAAAATCCAGCGTCTACAGGACATGCTGGGAGCGACAGAGGGCCTCTTGACGTCTTTTTGAAACAGCGTACACTGTGTTTGTACTAACATTGATGTTTTCGAAAGGAAAGGAAAAGGTCATGAAAATCGCATTTCTGTCCATTCTCACACTCACTTCTTTGATTCTGGTTGGCTGCAGCCAGGGGGAAAGTTATGCCCAGGTAGGATATGATTTTACCCAGGTGGAAAAAGTCGCCGTGATCGATGTGGTCGGGGCCGTTAAAAATGAAGGTGTTAAAAACCAGATCAGTGATTTCTTTGTAATGGAATTACTAAAAAAGGGTTATGCTCCTGTAGAACGCCAGCAGGTCCAGGCACTTCTGAATGAGCAGGATTTCCAAGCCAGCGCCCTGACCAGTACGGAAAATGCGGCCCAAGCCGGTAAACTCCTGAACGTCCCGGTCGTCTTCATCATTAACATCCCTAATTACGATGAAGAAATCAACATGACAGCCAAAATGATCGATGTGGAAGATGGCACCATTCTTTGGATGGGCAGCGGTACGGGAAATACCGGTAAAACGGCAGCCACAATCCTCGGCGCTGTGGGTGGTGCTATCGCAGGGGCACAGATGAGCGACAGTCATTCCGGGGCGGCCGGGGTAGCTGGAGGGATTCTTGGAGGAGTCGCCGGAAACGTACTGGCCCCGCAAGCCGCTCAATTGATTCGTGATATGACAGGAAAAATTTGTAAAACTCTGCCAAAACGGATGTAGGCAGTTCGGAAATGGTTTGCTGAATTAACCACCAGATGTCGGTTTATAATATTGCATCGCTTCGGGCATTAATTTTTTAATATTTTCGACACGCCTGTTGTCGGCTGGATGGGTACTGAGTAGTTCGGGCGTCCAGGAGCCTTTGTTGGACTCGGCCATCCGCTGCCAGAAATCGACGGCTGCATTAGGATTATATCCGGCCATCGCCATAAAAATCAGTCCTAAATGGTCGGCTTCGCTCTCTTGAAGCCGGCTGAAAGGAAGAAGCACACCCACTCCGCTTCCGATCCCATAAGCAGTCTGGAACAATTCCCTTGTCTGTTCCGGTTTTTCCTCCATAGCCTTATCCAGAGCTACCCCCCCCAATTCAACCAGTAATGCATGGCTCATCCGCTCCCCACCGTGATTGGCGATAGCATGGGCAATTTCATGCCCTAATACCGTCGCCAGACCAGCGTCATTCTGGGCAACCGGCAGCAGACCTGTATATACCACCACTTTCCCTCCCGGAAGTACCCAGGCATTGACTTCCTCGCTTTCCACCAGCGTATATTCCCATTCATAGCCATCCAGTTCTTCGCTTTGACCGATTTGAGCAAAATATTGCTCGACAGCCCCTTGGATACGCCTGCCGACGCGTTCCACTATGGCCTTTTTGGCAGTATCCTGACTGACTTTGGCTTCATTCAAAAATTCCTGATACTGCTGAAAACTCATAGAGAACATCATTGCACTGGGAATCAGAGTCAACTGTCGCCGGCCTGTCACAGCGACTTTGGCACAGGAAGGCAAAAACAGAGACAGACAACACAAAATCAACAGGTTTACTTTCGCTTTTGGATTCATCTCTCTACTCCTGGGACATAGCCCCGATAAAGGCATTGGCTTCGACGATTGCCGCTTCCATTTCCTTTACGAGCTGTTCGGTATTCTGTTCTACCCAGATCAGCTCTTCTTTCAGGGAAACAATGGCCTGGGCATTCAGGTTATGCTTTAGAAACAAGACCTGATCGTAAAGTGCATTCAGGACAGGATCCATTTTGGCTTTCGCTCTATCCATTTTATCAACGAGTCGAGTGTACTGAGATCGGGTTTCTTCCAGTTTGGATTCGCTGACAACTCGTAACTGGGGATTGGTGTATTGATCCAGTTCCTTCTCCCATTCATCAAACAGGGCCTCGGCGACACTTTTCACCGATGCAATTCGTTTTCGGACATTGTCGGCTTTATTCAGGCTGCGTTCGTATTCCAGCTTGAGTTCGTCATACTTGTCCTCCAACTGGCCGCCCTTGAAATTGACCACAGAGCTAAACTGCTCCAGGGCCGTTTGGAACTGTTCTTTGGCCTCGGTCTGGCTATCACGGGCATCCTGCACCCGACTGACAAGAATTTCCCGTTTGGGGTGTCCCAGGGCCTCCATCGTATTGTAATAAGCGGTTTTACACCCGGATAGAAGTACCGCCAAACTTATCAGAAAAAGTGCCATCCTGTTCATACAAACCTCATTCCTTTGCCCTGTGTCCCAATCCTTTACATGATCACCTGCATACACAATGTACCACTGGAATAAAGCCCTGTCCAGCTTGAAGTAATTCCCTTACTCCATGTCCGATAATCCGTATTTACCCGGTAAAAAAGGGCCTTCCGAATGATCCTAAAGCCATTTGTTCCTGGTGTGTATATTATGTCTCTTTCCCTAAATGACGATAGGTAAATGTTAACTTATGGAAAAAGAGGCTTTTATCCGGCCATATTCTGTGAATAATTTATAGCCTAATAGGGTAAAATACAGGAATTTAATCATGATTTTAGATCGAAACCGATTTTCATTGAAAATACAAAAAGAAAAGGATATCATAAACTTTTATTACAAATCCATATAAATATATTAGTCATACTACCTCAATTGATGGAAACACAACAAAAACTTATTTTTGCTCTGCTATGCTTGCCATTGTTCCTTTTCGGGTGCCGAAAGGAATCCCGTACAGAATCTGTTACTATGAAAAGGGAGGAGACCGTCGTCTCCGCTTTTGACGAAATGGCACCGAACACCGTTCCGGAGGAAATAAAACCTGCTATTGATACAACACCCAACCCTGTTTTTCCGGAAATAGAACCTTCCCCAGAGCAAACAAGCCCGGTGGATCCTGGAGATAAAATTGACTCTTCCACACCAGACAATTCAATAGGGGAATCGGATAAGGCTCAGGAAGATCTCTCCATCCAGGTAGAAAACACACAGACCAATCAGTATCCGACCATCGTACAAACAGAGGAAGAAAAGAGAGACTCCAGCAATCCGGAGAAATCCGGAAAAGCTGAAAAGGTCAAAGACAAAGAACAGGAAAAAAGCGATTCTACGAATCAGGAGATCGAAGAAAACACAGCGCCCAAACCAGAGGATAAGAATACCAACACAGACGAATCTCAAACGAAAAACACAGAATCGGAGAAACAGGAGAAACCCTGGCCCAAACGTTACAACAACTACGCCACATTGCTCAAGACCTATGTAGACAAACAGGGAGAAGTCGACTACTTTGCCCTGAGGAGATTACGAAGAGAATTACTGGAAGCCTCCAAGGATCTGGAATCGGTGGATCGAGATCAATATGAGAAGTGGACAAAAGAAGAGAAGGTCGCCTTTTGGATTAACATTCACAATCTCTGTACTCTACGACTGGTCATTGATAATTACCCGATCAAACCTCGCTGGCCGTTTAACTTGATGTATCCGAACGGTATCATGCAGATCCCCAGCGCACGGACAAAGGTATATTTTCAACTAATGGAACAGGAATATTCATTAAGTGAAATAGAACGCGATATCCTCCTTAGACAGTTTGGCGAACCCCGATACCTTTTTTCTCTGTCCCATGCGACCCGAGGTGCAGGATTTCTCCGCCGTGAACCGTTTTGCGCCAAGCTGTTGGAAAAACAAACGGAAGAGCAATGGCGTTTTTTCCTGGCCAGTCCCCGAGGCCTAAAAATTGATAAAAGTCAGCATGTCGTTCATCTGTCCGACATGTTCATTTGGTATAAGGACGCTATCATTTCCAAATACGGGCAAATCAAACGATTTCGCGAACAGCCGGAAGATATCAGGGCGTACCTGAATTTCATCTACGACGCCCTACCAAAAGAGGACACCGATTATCTTCTGAATAACCAGTTCAGTGTTAAATTCATAAGCTATGACTGGTCTCTGAATGAACAATCCCCCAATTGAGCAAATTAAATAATGATGCTCTAGTCATGAATCCCGGATTAAACATGATTGATTCCTTCCAAGGAAATTGTCTTCCTGCCCCGTTTAACATTTGACGATCCCTTTCTTACCAGCTATAGTACTGCCATCTTTGCAGATAAATACGGACCGATTGCCAATAAGGAGTAACGGAATGGCAAAAAAAAGAGCAGTAAAAAAGACCTCGTCATCGGGGCGGAATTTTTTATTTACCAGCGAGTCAGTAACTATGGGGCATCCGGACAAGGTGGCCGACCAGATCTCGGACGCCATACTGGATGCTATGATCGCACAAGATCCCAACAGCCGGGTGGCGTGTGAAACTCTGGTCACAACAGGAATGGCGATTGTTGCCGGTGAGATCACGACCAAAGCCGTTGTCGACATTCCCAGTGTGGTCCGCCAAACCATAAAGGAAATTGGATACACTGATCCACATATTGGATTTGACTCTGAGAACTGCGCTGTCATTGTAGCAATCGATCGACAAAGCCCGGATATCTCGCAGGGTGTAACCGAAGGGACAGGATTGCATAAGGAACAGGGCGCCGGAGATCAGGGGCTGATGTTTGGATATGCGTGCAAAGAGACCCCTGCATTGATGCCTTTGCCGATTTATCTGGCCCATCGCCTGACCGACCGGCTGGCGCGAGTTCGTGAGAGCGGGAAGCTCAAATGGCTTCGGCCGGACGGAAAAAGCCAGGTAACGGTTGAGTACAATGAAAAAGGAAAACCCATTCGTATTCATACGGTTGTAATTTCAACTCAACATACGGCTGACATTTCCTATAAAAAAATCAAAGAACAGATCACCAAACAAGTCATCACGCCGGTTCTCCCCAAGCATCTGGTGGATAACAAGCTAGTCATTCACATCAACCCAACGGGCCGGTTTGTTGTTGGCGGTCCCAAGGGCGATTGCGGTCTGACCGGACGTAAGATTATTGTTGATACATACGGCGGACGCGGCAGCCATGGCGGCGGCGCCTTTAGCGGTAAAGATCCCTCCAAGGTGGACCGTACTGCCAGCTATATGGCTCGTTACATTGCCAAGAACATTGTTGCCGCCGGACTGGCTGATACATGTGAAGTTCAATTGGCCTATGCCATCGGAGTAGCCAAGCCATTGTCGGTGCTGGTCAATACCGAGAGAACTTCCAAGGTGGACGAGCGGCTTATTGAAAAGATTGTGATGGAGGTCTTCCCGCTGACGCCAAAAAGCATGATTGGGCATCTTAAATTGCGACGGCCTATTTTCAAACGCACCGCTCGAAACGGCCACTTTGGAAGTCATCATCCGGACTTTACATGGGAAAAGACCGACATGGTCAACAAGCTGAGAAAAGCGGCAGGGCTTTCCTTGCTACGTAAAAAATAAATAGTAATCGCAGGTTTATATTTAAAAAAGAGCCCCGCCATTCGGTCGGGCTCTTTTTTGCATTCTGTGGATACGAGCACATCAGTGCTTAAAGTGCCGTTTTCCCGTAAAGATCATCGCAATTCCAAGAGCATCAGCGGCTTTGATCACCTCATCATCCTTTTTAGAACCGCCGGGCTGGACTATACAAGCAATCCCATGTTTGGCGGCATTTTCCACATTATCCGGAAACGGGAAAAATGCATCGGATCCCATAGCGGCGCCTTCGGCCAGCGAACCGGCGTGCTGCATCGCAATCAAGCCGGACTCGACACGGTTCATCTGGCCGGCACCTACCCCGACAAGACGACGGTCTTGCACCAGTGTAATCGTATTGCTCTTTACATGCTTGGATGTAATCCAGGCAATCCGCAGGTCTTCCATTTGTGCATCCGTAGGCCGTTTTTTTGTAGGAAACGAGAGCAACTCCGGCTCCCATCCGACCAAGTCTCTATCCTGCAATAACAAGCCGCCTACCAAGCAGCGAATATCATATTCATTGGCATTCAAACCCGCCCGATTGATCGGTCCGGTCTCCAATAGACGTACTCTCTGTCCCCATGCCTTAAGGGTTCGAATAACCTCCACTGCTTTCGGTTCAAAACGCGGGGCAATGATGACTTCGGCAAAAAATCCACTTGCTCCATGGGCTTTTCCGAAACGATTGTAAGATTCCATGATCATCATCGCCAGATCTTCATCGACATTTCGATTCAGAGCCACAATTCCACCAAAGGCACTGACGACATCGCCAAGATAAGCCTTTTCATATGCGACACGAACATCTTCATCTACGGCGCAACCGCAAGGATTCATATGCTTTACCACGACAGCAGCCGGCTCGGCAAACTCTTTGACCAGTTCGAAGGCGGCATTGGAATCCATGAGGTTATTAAAACTAATCGCGGTCCCGCCATGCAGCAGGTGAGCCGATCCGACGCTCACTTCTATAGTAGATGGGCTCTGATAAAAAGCGCCGGATTGATGCGGATTCTCACCATATCGCAGATCCTGGTTTTTGGTGAAAGAGATGGTGACTCGTTCCGGATAGCGTGTGTCGGAACAACGATTCAAATAGGCTGCAATTGCCGAATCGTAGGATGCGGTCAGCCCAAACGCCACGCGAGCCAGATCTTCTCTCAGATCGGCATTGACGGCACCGTTATTGGATCGCATTTCCTCAATGACACAGTCATATTGTTCGGGACTGGTTACTACGGTTACATATTTGTGATTTTTGGCCGCCGAACGCACCATGCTCGGTCCGCCGATATCGATATTTTCAATGGCTTCTTCAAATGTGGCATCCGACTTGGCAATTGTCTTTTCAAACGGATACAGATTCACACAGACCAGGTCGATGGGATCGATTTGATGTTCTTTGAGGGCGTTGACATGGTCAGGTTTGTCTCGAAGAGCCAGCAAGCCGCCATGGATACGGGGATGAAGGGTTTTGACACGCCCATCCATCATCTCCGGAAATCCGGTGACCGAATCCACGCTTATGACGTCAATCCCTTCCCCGGAAAGAACCGCGGCCGTACCCCCTGTGCTGATGATCCGGACATCCATACGGCTAAGTTTTTTGGCAAAATCAACGACTCCTGTTTTGTCGGACACACTGATCAGCGCGGTTTTGATCCTGACATCCATATCGATCCGTTCTCCTTATCGGCGGGTTCCAACGACTTCTACTTTGCCTCAACAGGCGTAACACACATAATCCGGCCCGTATTATCTCCAAGAAACAATTTTGCCTCCGTCATCGAAACCGCATATTGCGTCACGTCATGCGCATTGACGCTTTGCAATCGACGACCGGTGGAATTGTCCATCGCAACGAGCAGACCGGGAGAGGCAAAAACATAGGCAACATCACCCTTTTCGGTTATCACTCCCACGCCATTGCTAACTGTCCACAATCCTCGCCCCGTCTCTTTATCGACGGCGTGAATCCCCTGGCGTACTGTGGATTGATAAACTGCGATTTGGCCAACTACAGCGGATTGAAGAAGTGGATCACGTGCATGAAAAGCGGAAGGCCAGACATTTTGCCCCCCTGCCATGTCAAGCTTATATAATTTGGCATCCCGTGAACTGACATACACAAAATTTCCATCACGAACTATCGGAGCGGTAATCGCTCCAAGCACATCATATTGCCACCGTTTTCTATTTTGGTCGGGCAAAATGGATACGACATTTCCCGCCCCGGTCGCAAACACAACAAACTCATCGTCCGCAATCACGGAAGTAATCTGAGAGTCATTATCCGCGGTTGTGGAAAATTTCTGGATATGACTTTCTATGGAGTATACATGGAGGCGATTGTCCGCCCCGGGCACATAAAGAAAGTCCGTATTGCGAGCAATCGGACCAACCACAGCCAAACCAACTGAAGTCAGAATCTTGCGAAGAACGATTTGACCCTCGGATGGATCCAGGATTTTAAGTTCCTTGCCCACAATAAACCAGAGCTTGCCTTCATAATAAAGAGGATCCGGAACCGGCAAACCTTGTAATGCCAACGGCAGACCAAATTGAAACGCGCCGTCGGTTCGGCGCAGGCAGAACAGATGATTCATGTTGGTCTGAACGAAAACATTGTCGCCAAAAACAAATACTCGTTGTGTCGATTCACCGGAACGCATAGGCAGTTTAATCTGCCAGTCGGGTATCAGGCCGGCATGCGTCAGTATCGGTCGTGAAACCAACAAACCGGCAGAAACATCCTCCGCACCGGAACAGAAAATCGTACTTCCAAAAAAACCGACAAACAGAAGAAAAGAAAACAAAGGAATTCGCACCATTGGAACCTTCCCGACACAATTTAGTTGAAAATGTGACTCATCACCCTGTTTCTACGTCAATTCTACAAACTCAGCCAGATCCACTCCCTGCTCGGTCTCAAAGGCCTTCATTCGGCGAATCCGGTCGATGTCGTCACTGATCCGATTGGCCAGTTTGAAAATATACGGCTTTCCATCCAGACGATTCTGGAGGTCATCAAGCATCGGTTCCCATCGCCCTCCGTATAATTGGGCTTTGAGAATCACCAGCATTTTGTGCTCATCGTCCAAGCGGTCAACAAACTCACGTACAACCGGATCGAACGGAGTCTTAGGCCCCTTTTCCTTTTGTTCGGGCGCATTTCCCATCGATAACCTCGTTTCGCAACGAATCTTACCGTTTCGGAGTTCAAAATGCAACCAAATTCATCGGGGCTGCTTTTACGGCATATACTTATTCCGGAAGCCCCCCCATCGCCGCATAATCGGCCATACGAACGATCAGAGCCGCTTTTCGTACATCCATCTCTTCCATTTGACGGATATATCCCCCGCCGTAAACCACGCTCCTGGCCCGCTGCAGCATCTTGTCTGCTTCCTGCTTTTCCATTCCCTCAAACGTAATGACATCAAAGGCCAGAACAGCGGCCTGGTTATTATTGACTCGGGCAAATCCTCCATTGACTACAAAATAGGCATTGGTTCGATCCCGTATCTGCTCAACACGCATCAGCCCCATGCCTAATTTGACCAGTATGGGAGCATGGTTTCGCAATATCCCGACCTGGCCGTCATGGCCCGGCAGAATCAGTGATCCGGCACGGCAATCCAACAGCTTTCCCTGTGGGGTAAGCAACTGAACCTGGAATACAGCCGAAGCAAATCCCACCATAATCGAATACCTTATCGTTTGGTCTTACTGATCTTTTCTCTCGCCTCTTCCACCACGCCGATGAACATGAACGCATGTTCGGGCAGATGGTCCCACTGTCCTTCACAGATTTCCCGGCAGCTTCGCACCGTTTCCCCAACAGGGACATATTTTCCTTCCATACCGGTAAACTGCATGGTCACGGTGAACGGCTGGGAGAAAAACCGTTCCAACCGGCGGGCTCTGGATACGGCAAGCTGATCTTCTCGACTCAGTTCATCCACTCCCAGGATTGCCACAATATCCTGCAGATCATGATACCGCTGAAGATAGGAAAGCACTTGCTGAGCCACATCATAATGCTCCTGGCCGACAATGTTCGGATCCAGGATGCGGGAAGAACTTTCCAATGGATCAATGGCCGGATAAATGCCTTTCTCCGCGATTCCACGTGAGAGAACCACGGAGGAATCCAGATGTGTAAACGTCGTCGCAGGGGCCGGATCGGTCAGATCGTCGGCGGGAACATACACTGCCTGCACCGATGTAATCGCGCCGGAGGAAGTCGACGCAATTCGTTCCTGAAGCTGGCCCATTTCGGATGCCAGAGTCGGCTGATAGCCTACCGCCGAGGGAATGCGCCCCAATAGTGCCGATACTTCCGCACCCGCCTGGCTGAATCGGAAGATATTATCAATAAACAACAGGGTTTCCGTACCGCTCATTTCGCAGAGATATTCGGCCATGGTCAGGCCGGTCAGCGCCACACGAAGTCGGGCGCCGGGCGGCTCATTCATCTGCCCGAATACAAGACAGGTATTTTCCAGGACGTTTTTGCCTGTATCACCAATCTTGGTATGCTGCATTTCAAGCCACAGATCATTACCTTCGCGCGTTCGCTCTCCCACACCGGCAAAGACCGAATACCCACCATGTTCGGTGGCGATCCGGGCAATCAATTCCTGGATCATGACGGTTTTTCCAACTCCAGCGCCGCCGAAGAGCCCGGTCTTGCCTCCACGGACAAACGGGCATAACAGATCAACCACTTTAATACCTGTTTCAAACATCTCGGATTTAGCCGAAAGATCGGTAAACTCCGGTGCGGCTTGGTGAATCGGACGTCTTTCCTTCACATCCACTGGGCCGTGCCCATCCACAGGCTCCCCCAAAAGGTTAAAAACTCGCCCCAGGGTTTCTGTGCCGACCGGGACCATCAAAGGCCCTCCGGTATCCACGACAAGCATACCCCGCCGCATTCCCAACGTACTGCCCAGGGCCACGGCCCGCACACGTCCCCCACCCAGATGCTGCTGCACTTCACCGACCAGTAAGAATGGTTTTTCCTGAAATTCCCCCCGGACCTCCAGCGCATTATAGATGCCCGGTAAACCCTCGATGCCAAATTCCGCATCAAAAGTGCTTCCAATGACTTGGATGACTCTGCCTTTATTCATTTTTATTTGGATCGCCTTATTGCATTGGATCTTTACTTATTTTGTCACGGCCAAGGCGCCGCCAACGATATCCAGCATTTCGGTTGTAATCTGAGACTGGCGGGCCCGGTTGTATTCTTTGGTCAGGTTCTCAATCATTTCCTCGGCATTATCGGTGGCGTTTCGCATGGAAATAACCCGACCGAGATGCTCACTGAGTGCCCCTTCCAGAAAACAGCCCTGAATCGCCGTTTGCACCATAAGAGTAGCCAGTCCATCAAAAATTTCTTCCACCGACGGAGAAAGAATAAAATCTTCAAAGGTCAAATCCCATGGCCACATAACCGTCGCCCGCGTGGTCAAATCGTCAATCAGTTCGGCCATCGGCAGGATGGCCAGGGTTTGCGCCTTCTGGCTGGCCGGTGAAAAAAACCGCGTATAGACGATGCTCAGACGGCTGATCTGTCCGGTAAGAAACTGCTCGGTAAACTGATCCGCCAGTTCCTTAAGCTGATCGGGAGAGGGAACTTCCTCAAACTGATCCAATTCCCGTTCAATATTTACCCCTCGTTGTCGAAGGATGTGTGTGATTCGTCGCCCATGGGTATAGATTTTCAAATCCCTTCCAAACCGTTGGGCCATCTTGGTATGCACTTCCACCAGTTTAAACAGATTCGTGTTAAATGCGCCGCATAATCCTCGATTGCTGCCTGTAACCAAAATCGCCTGGGTTGTGCTTTCATTGGTCCCCATCAGGGGATGTTCGATCGGCCGATCCGAGGTGACGACAAGATAGGCAAGCTGCGCCAGGGCATTGTAAAAATCGAGCCCCCCTACCCAATTGCGAAAAAACTGTCGATAGCGGACCGAGCTGATCGTCTCCATCGTCCCGGTGACCTTGCTGATGTTTTGCGCCGCCGAACGGCGCTGCAGGATTTGTCGCGTTCCAGCCATCCGCTAACTTCCGTACGAGAATTTATAGATCATTTTAAAGGCGTCGATAGCGTCGATTATTTCCTGGCGAAGCTCATCACTCAATTCACCTTGTTCGTTGATTCGGTCGATATACTCCGGCGCTTCGAGCTTGAACCATTCGATCATCTCATTGATGAAATGTCCGACCTTGGATACGGAAACATCATCCAGACATCCCGCCGATCCGGCCAGTATACTGACAACCTGCTCTCCCAGGCTAAGCGGGGCAAACTGTTTCTGTTTGAGCACCTCCACCATACGGTAGCCCAAGTCGAGTTGTCGCTGCGCCGACTCATCCAGTTCCGTTCCAAGTCGGGCAAAATCCTGCATTTCACGGAAAGCCGCCAGATCCAGACGTAGCTTGGGAGCGACTTTTTTCATGGCCGTCCGCTGCGCATCGCCCCCGACGCGGCTGACGCTGATACCTACATCGATCGCCGGACGGACACCGGCCAGAAACAGGTGCCGCTGGAGATAAATCTGCCCATCCGTAATAGAGATAATGTTTGTGGGAATATAGGCCGAAACCTGCCCTTCCAGCGTTTCGACAATCGGAAGAGCCGTAAGGGACCCCCCTCCATGGGCCTCGTTCAATTTGGTACTGCGTTCCAGTAACCGACTGTGTAGATAAAAGATATCGCCCGGATAGGCCTCCCGACCCGGCGGCCGACGCAGCAGAAGGCTCAATTCACGATATGCAATCGCATGTTTGCTCAAATCATCGTATACACAAAGCGTATCTGCTCCTTTTTCATACATGAAATACTCGGCGATAGCCGTCCCGGCATAAGGAGAGATAAACTGCATGGCGGCGCTGTAGGAGGCCGTTGCCGAGACTACAATCGTATGGTCCATCGCCCCATGTTCGCGAAGGGTGGATACAACCTCAGCCACGGTTGATTCCTTCTGCCCGATGGCCACATAAATACAGATGACATTCTGGCCCTTCTGGTTAATGATCGTATCCAGGGCAATGGCGGTCTTTCCCGTCTTACGGTCGCCGATGATAAGTTCTCGTTGCCCCCGCCCAATAGGGATCATCGAATCGACGCTTTTAAGGCCCGTTTGCAGGGGAGTGCGGACCGGTTCCCGGTCGGCAATCCCCGGGGCGGGAAATTCGACCAGACGACGCTGATTGGATTCCATGGGACTACCGCCGTCAATTGGTTCGCACAGGGCATCGACCACGCGGCCCAGCAGCGCTTCTCCCACCGGCACGGAAAGCACCTTGTTCGTGGATCGAACCGGTGAACCTTCGATGATCTTGGCAAAGTCCCCATAGACCACCGCCCCGACACTTTCCTCCTCCAGATTAAATACCTCGCCCATGACGCCCGATTCAAACTCGAGCATCTCGCCGACCATGGCGCTATCCAGGCCATAGATTCGAGTAATACCGTCTCCCACCTCCAGCACCTTGCCGACACGAGCGACATCGATCTGGCTGCGATACCGGCTGATCTCCTG
>JAFGPC010000219.1 GCA_016926155.1 Sedimentisphaerales bacterium | reverse complement strand
TCAGGTCTATAGTTCCCGCTATTACCCCAGACCAGAGTGTTGATCAAGAGCCATTTTCCTTGCCAACAAGCCAATCCCCCTCCATAGTTAATCGTACTATTTCCTGTAATGGTACAGTTAATACAGGTAATCGATGGCCTTTCTTGTGAGGATAAGGAGTTTTCTATCCTGATTCCTCCACCATCATCGGATGCGGAGTTGCCCAGGATCAGACAATTGGTCACAGTCGGATTACCCGTATCTTCCACCACAATACCGCTGCCGCTGTTATACGAAACTGTACAATGATCGAGAGTTGGAGAGGAATTCGAACAATAGATACCAGTCCGTGAATTACTGCTGATGACACAATCACTGATCATCGGCGACGAGTTATTTTCGCAGAGGATGCCTCCTCCGTGACCCACCCATGGATTATTTCCTGTTATGATGCAGTTGGTAATCATCGGCGATGATTCAACACAGTAGATTCCCCCGCCATTGCCCTGATTGTGCACAAATCCACGGATCGTAAATCCGGAGAGTACAGAGTCGGGGCCTTCTCCGTCCTTGAACCAGAAACCTTGTGAATATGTACGACCCTGAAGAATGCAGTTTTCAGGCCCGTTTTCCGAACGCAATGTAAACGCCTTACCCTGGAAGCGAATGGGACCGGAATAGCAGTTATAGATCCCATCCGGAATCGTTATAACGTCTCCATTTTGAACCTTCTGAGGGAGATAATAAAGCCATTGACCCCAATCCATATCCGGCTCGATAAGAGTGATAGCCAATCCCTGAACTTCATAAGCACCCATGTCGACACGAGTGCGCCGAATCCGCTCGTTTCCAGGCATATCTGTTATAGGAAGGCCGGATGCATCATTAGATCCCGAATCTACACAGGGACTGATCGGTTTAACATACCACTGATAATCAGATGGAGAGCGAAAATATGTAGCATTAATCATCAAAGTGTAATTTCCATCGGCTGCATCAACAAATTGTGGATCTGCATTGATATTACCCTGGCCAGCATACCCATCCTGAATATCGGAGTAGGTAATTACAGGAGCATCTCCGTCGACGGCTACCTGCTCCGGAACATTCTCCCAGAGGATGCAGTTGGTTAGAATGGGGGCCGGAGATCCGCTGGAATACAACCCACCCCCGACTACGGAGGTCGTATTGAAAATGATCGTGCAATTGGTCACGACCGGACTTGCTTTAAAACTGAAGATTCCCGCACCTTTCTGGGCCAAATTGTTTCGCAATAAACAATTGACGATCGTGGGAGAGGAAGAGAGGCAGATGACAGCACCCCCATCTTCGCCATTGGCCCCGGTGATAGTGAAACCTTCCAATACGGAATTAACTCGTTCTCCTCGTTGAAAGATCACACCGAAATCCTCATCCGCACAATCGATAACACATTCCCCGGCTCCGGCATGAGCCCGGACTGTAACGGCCTTTCCCTTAAAATCCAGCCCGCCGGGATACGTCCCCGGCTCGACCTGAATCGTGTCTTCGTAACACGCACGGTCAATCGCCTCCTGAAGCGTCACGATCTGCGTGGGAACTACCCAGGTATCATGCCCATATTCATAGGCGCCCATATCCACAGCGCCATCTGTATACCGCAACCTGCCTTCCAGATCCTTTTCCGGTAATCCGTGACCATTGGCACGACCGGTTCCGATACAGGGAGAATCTTCCAGCAGGTGGAAATCGCCGATTTCAGAACCGGCAAACAAGGCATCCGCGTCGATATTGGCGTAACCAGTCCCCCACAGAACATCCAGATTCGAATAGGTTACGGAAATATCAGCAATGTTTGCTTCTGTATAAAAGGGATCGGTTCCATTGTCTCGAAGAATGCTGTTGGTCACTACCACCCGGCCATTAGTCTGACATTGAACCGCTCCACCATGTTCATCCTGTATGGCCTGATTGGATAGGATCGTGCAATGAAGCGATGTGATTGAGGAGAATACATCACAGAACAACGCACCGCCGTTCTGTGCGGTATTGCCATAACAAATACTGTTAGTAATCTTTGGCTGAGCATAATCGGATGCGGCCAGGGCCCCACCTGTAACGGCCTCGTTGGCTATGAGAATGCAATTACGAATCGTGGGACTGGCCCAATTGGAACAGAGTATACCACCGCCCTCTTGCTCGCCTGCCCCGCCGCGAATCATGAAACCTTCCAATACCGACGCTGCCGTTTCAGCATTTTCGAAAGTCACCCCCCGGCCGGTGCCCTGACAATCGATGACGCAAAAAGACGGTCCAAACTCAGAACGGACAGTAATGGCCTTACCCTGGAAATTGAGGTTACCCGGATACGTCCCCTCGGCTACAAGAATCGTATCTCCGCTGACAGAGGCATCGATGGCTTCCTGAATGTCATTGTAATACTCCGGTACGTATCGCACACGACTGTATTCATAGACTCCTAAATCGATCTGACCATACCGGATACGGGGCTGACCGTCCAGGTCAGTAAGCAAAGTATTCGCGGAATTGTTGCCCCGATTGAGGCAGGGAGAAGTGTCTTGTAAACGATAGTCACCCTCGTCAAGATCGATAAACTGAGGATCGAGATTGATATTGCCTGTGCCCGTATAACCGCCCTGGATGTCACAATAAGTCACAATAGGTAACGAACCCGTACTGCCGAGAGGATGAATCTGTACAGACGAATTGTTCCATAGAATTGAATTAGTAATGGTCGCTGCCGAATACAGGCAGTAAATCCCGCTTCCTGTTCCGCCCGTTCCTCCCGAAGGCTGGATCGTGCCGTTGTCCACAATTGTACAGTTGCTGATTATCGCATTGGAATACCAGCACGCAATCCCTGCCCCCTGATAACCCAGATTGCCCTGGATCGTACAGTTGACAATGACCGGGGATCCACCCTTGCAGTAAATCCCGGCACAGCCAACCTCATTGACGTTGTCACGAATAATACAATCCGCAATGACGCCGAAACTATCTGAGAAAACAACGGCGGCTCCCGATGCATAAGACGCTTGCCAACCACGAATTGTGAAACCCTGGAACCTGCCCTGGCTCTGATAAAATGAAACCACCGCATTGACGGCATAGGTTGTACGATCAATGATACATTGTTCCGGGCCGTTCACAGAACGAACCGTGATCGCTTTATTTATCCTAATATAGTCATTCTCTGCACCCGAATAGACACCATCAGCAACGAGCACGGTATCGCCGACGGAAGCCGCGTCAATGGCCGCCTGAATCGTTGCATACTGCTGCGGAACATGAAGAATCCTCGGACCGAACTCGTATGCCCCCAGATCAACAGCAGTGCCAAGAATCCGCGTCTTGTCGTCCCGATCCATCGTAGGGATCCCTGTCGCTGAATTGTTGCCGATGTTAAAACAGGGTGACCCTTCCAGAAGGTGATAATCACTGTAGAGCGCATTAACAAATAATGGATCAGAATCGAGATTGCCGGTCCCGGCGTACCCGCCCTGTACATCCGAATAGGTAATCGTTGCCGGACCGGAATTGGCTGTCGGTGTGTTACCCCACAGGATGCAGTTGGTCATCGTCGGGGCGTACTGATAATTGCAAAAGGCCCCGCCAACTCCGTCCGACACATTGCCTGCCATGGTGCAGTTGACAAGTTTCGGATAGGCCCAGTTGGAGCACAGACCCGCTCCGGCGCTGCCGGCGTAATTGACAACGATCAAAGAGCTGCTGATCGTCGGACTGGCCCCGGCCGCCGTGGCGTATAAACCTCCCCCGCTGGAGGCCATATTTCCGAACACCGTACAGCGGCTCACCGTCGTCTGACAGTTATTATGGAACGCGATACCCCCACCCGAAACAGTCGCCTGGTTACTCGATAGGAAACAGTCTATTACGATCCCGCTGGCTCCGTCAAAGACGACTCCGCCACCGTTTGAACCGGCGGTATTCTCCTGCACCCGGCAGCGTTCCATCTTCGCAGAGGAATTGTTGTAAATGGCGATTCCTCCCCCATGGATACCGGCATGGTTACCAGTCAGAACAACATCCGTCAGCACGGGGGAAGAAGCATTCACAAACAATCCGCCGCCCCACTGGGCAGAAGAGGTATTCGAGCGAATGACACAACGCTCTATCGCAGCATTGCCGTTCGACAAGCAGTAGATCCCGCCGCCATGGTTGTTCATGCCGCATTGGTTGGACTCGACAAGACAGCCGCTAATCCTGGGGCTTGCATTCTGGATAAAGATCCCACCCCCGGCCCCGGCGGCCTGACAGGAATTATTTCGAATCGTGCAGTCGATAATCTGTGCATTCGCCGCATTGACAAGGTGAATCGCACCGCCGTTATTGCTGCTGAGATTTTCGGCAAGAACGCATTCCCTGATGGTCGGCGAGGCACCCGAACACAGGATCGCTCCGCCATAATCGGCAAACCCATGAAGGATCGTAATCCCTTCCAGAATCGAGCCGGCCCCCTCACCGCTGTGAAAATAGAAGGCGCGGGCGGCGTTCTGGCAATCGATCACACAGTTGTCCGGCCCGTTTTCCGAACGGACTGTGATCGCCTTGCTCTGGAAGTCAAGATTCTGGTTATCGATGCCCTGATAGATCCCATCACGCAGCAGGACAATATCGCCTGTTGTCGCTGCTACAATACCCTGCTGAATTGAAGCGTAATCAGCCGGGCCATCGTCATCTACAGTAATCGTTGCCGCCGCTAAGGGAATAGAAAAAATAACCAGTAACAGTCCAGTACATCGAATTACAGAAAATGCATGAAAAGGACCCATATATACCTCCGCTTGCCAGCCTTCACACTGGATACTCGAAAATTATCGACTCTCCTCTTACACCCTACGCACCTATACCTTCTCAGGTAATCATTTGGACAGGAGTCTTACCTTGGGAAGAATTTATTAACGTAAGGTTTATCACCCTCAAATTATACGATTTTTCCTACCTTCATGTCAATGTTTTTCTTCATGCTATTGCACTTCGCATGAAAACCTCCTTTGTCGCAGGAATGTGGTTCTCAAGGCAATCCATGGAGTACCAGACCTGGGATCATATGGGGCATGGTCGATTTGACTCGCAAGAATCAGATTATCACAGAGGCAAAAAACTGCAGATAAGTACTATTTTTTTGGAAAACGGGCCGGTGGAGTCAGCATCATCGGTTCCGGATTTCCCATCGGTGGTTTTGGGGGATTTCACGGGTGAAAACACATATTCCCCCCTGCAATAAGTTGTGTATGCACGGCAAGGAGCAATGACGGTTGCTCATCCCGGCAGGACCGATTCAAACCCGTACCCTGGGTTCGAGGGCCATTAAAAGAGAGTCTCACAGAATCCAGTCTCCAGAACCAAGATTGTTAAAAGACTCCTAACCTCAATGATTTTCCCTTATCCTCCAATATCCGGCGACAGACCCGTTAACCAATACAGAGAGAGTTCTGCCATATCAGACAAATCAACTGTCCCATCCTGTGTAACGTCACCTGTACCCCAAGAAGCCAATCCGGGAAATGTCAGCCAATTCTCTGCCATCGTCTGCAAGTCCATTAATTGCACCTGTCCATCACAATTAACATCGCCCCTATGATATGCCCGAATGACCAAAGCACCGATATAATAAAAACCATACGAGTTATTATTCTGGGGACCTTTTCGCATGTCGATTGTGATCTCGCCCGAAGCTGTGGGGGCAATCATCTGGCTTGTCATCGCCGTGTCAACATTGTTGGCGGGATTCAGGTATAAGGTTTCAATCAGTCCGCTTTCTCCATGGATCGCATATTGGGTTTGACGATTATCATTGACTCCCATACGGGATGCAAAAATAGTCAGTTCGTATATCTGCGACGGATTCAGATTGGACAAGAGAAGCTGGGCTGTATCCTCGATACGACCGCCCCATGTGACATCATTGCCATAAAAAGAATCCCGGGTTGCTTGCGATGGAAGATCCAGAGCGGGATCCGGCGACTCTGTGCCGTTGGTATTTTCACCATTCATCCGATCCGTAAAGGAAATGGCAACAACAGTCACTGTTCCACTATCAGTCACCGCATTCGTGATGATCCCATCGGCAGTAGTCATCGTGTTCCAGTTGCCTGTATCGACCGTCTGAGATGGACCAAAATCCACATAAATAACATCACCAACCCCAATTGTATTAGGATCATTATCGCCGACTTGAGGAATGGTTTCTCCGGTTACAGAATCACAAATTTCCTGTAAATAAATAGTCTCGGCCTGGTTTACACCCAAGAGAGGATGCAGTCCGGCCACCATGCGATGATAAATGGTGGAATAAATAACCATGGCGTTTAGATATTGTCCTCGACTGCCGGCATGATATAAATCGGATCCATGCAGCATGAGATTCCGGTCATGATAATTGGCATGCCAGGCCTCTCCTGCCGGAGCAACTCTCACGTCCGTTTTTTGGGGGGAAGTTGAATGTGTTGGAATGTAATTGTCGGCACAATCGTGATAATGGGCTATCACCTGCATCTGCATTTCGTCACGATCAATAAACGTTTCCGGATAAATATCATGGTCTTCATGCCTTGCCCATGTTTCATAAAGTATGATCCGGGCATTCGGACTGCTTGTTTTTACACGGTCATACAAAAAAGTGGCATCCGTTTTAAATCCATTCGGATCACCGGCATTATCCGTCGCCTTGGTGCTGTATTCCTGCAAGACAACATAATCCCATCCTCCCTGATCGATAGCAGCCAACGTGTCAGCATCGGTGCTGTGGAAGCTCAGAGTCTGGCCACCCACCGAAACGTTCGTCACGTTGGGGCCCGGCCAACCGGCATCCAATGCCAAATTTCTTACGACCTGAGGGATAGGGCCCTGAATTGTGAAGCTGTTTCCTATAAATAAAATTTCTAAAGGCTCTTCCGCCATAACTGTATGTTGCGCACAACAGAGAACCAAAATTACACACAACAAAATTCGCTTTGTCACACCGTATAAAAACATCGTTTCACACCTGTATATACAAAAACTTTTATTATGAAATTACTCAACTTGTTATTCTCTTATCTATACCCTATAAAGAGATAGTCCCTTAAGAGGGTCTGAATTAGTTAAACAATATAAAAAATGGTCCAGCGAATGATAAACACTGGACCATGATCCGGGTCAATTTACACGACAGTCTTCATTGTAAGAGTCTACTCAAAACACTGAGGATAACGGGTGCAGGCCAGCCATTGTTCGGCAAACATGGCAAAATCAGCCAGATCAACGATACAGTCTTCGTTGAAATCATACATGGGAGTACCGTCGATACATACATATCCACCCATAATGTCCGTCCACAGTTTGGCTACTTCCACATCCGACAAATCGTAATTGTAGAGTTGTACATCATCGATCATTCCAATAAACGTGTTATCGTTGTCTCCACGTTTGCCGAATGTCCACATGTCATTCGTATTAATGCTACGTGCTTCCTCGCCGATCAGGGTGCCGTTTCCATACCATCGAGTGGTCTGGCCGTCATGGGAGGCAACCAGGAAAACCCACTCGTCCAATAACAAACTCGATTTGATAGGCACTTCCCAGTTATATTGATGCAGACCGAAACCATTGCCGTTATTGCCCAATCGTTCCATATCGAAGAACAAGCCGCTGGCGCCCGTCGGATTGCTAAAGCCGAAAATTCCGGTCCAGTCGGCAATGGTATCACTGGTGGCCTTCGCCCAACCGGCAATCGTGCGTTTCTGATTGCCGCTGATATCCACTGGCCCGACCAATACCCAATCCGAGGGATCACCACTCAGGGACAAGGCGTCATCAATAATCCCCGTTTCAAAAGCAGGTGTCACCCCTGTCATCGTTCCATCTTTTCCGCGGATAACATCTTCCAAGGTCCCATCCAAAGGCCAGTGAGACAACAGACGCTTGATGACCAGTGCAGCGGCAAGAGAATCGGTAGAGCCGGCATCATTCGTTGCCCGACAGAGATAATCATGTTCATCGTTCAGGGTTGCATCCGCTATGGACATTATGTTTGTTGTCGCCCCTGAAATCCGACCGTCATCCGATAATGCGACAAATGGATTATTCGGATCCTCAGACACCCATCCCCATTGATATGTCGCATTTGTATCATCCTCCAGTACAACCGAAAACGTAGCAGTTTCTCCTTCGAATACCCACTGCTCTTGAGGATCTTCCTGAACCAGCGGTGTTGCCGGAATGACAGTAAAACTCCACTCCTTACCATACCAAATAACAGGAGTACCCCCTTCGTTGGGATCAATAACATCCACTACCCAATAATAAGTCTTGCCTTTGGATAAAATGCCCGGATCAACTGTGGTTTCGGAAATATCCAATACTTCCTCTACATCGTTCGCATCGTACCAGAAATATACATTGTATCGAGGATCATCAAAAGCTTCCGGTTTAGTCCAACTCAAGAATGTATCATCCGGTACCAGGGTAGCGCCATTGACAGGAACAGGATTCCCGGCGGCATGAGGATCTTGTGTTGCTTTTATTACAAGAACGCCTAAATAATAGAAGCCGTAACCATTTACATTCTCCGGACCTTTCTGAATATCAATCGTAATCTCTCCCGATGTCGTGGGGGCAATCATCTGACTCGTCACTGCCGTGTCAGCATTGTTGGACGGATTCAGATATATCGTCTCGATCATTCCGCCCTGTCCATTGATGGCATATTGGGTTTGACGATTCTCTCCAGCGCTCATACGGGAAGCAAAAAACGTCAGCTCGTACATCTGGGACGGATTCAGACTCGAAATCAGAACCTGGGCGGTTGGCTGGATTTGCCCGCTCCATTCCACATCATTGCCATAGAACGAATCCCGGGTCGCCTGGGACGGAAAACCGAGTGCGGCATCCGGAGTCTCCGTGCCATTGGTATTTTCTCCCGTAAAGCGATCCGGAAGAGAAATGTCCACTACGGTCACGGTCTCATCACTGGTGACTGCATCCGTAATGGTTCCATCGGCGGCCGACATCGTGTTCCAGCCGGTACTGACTGTCTGGGATGGACCAAAGTCAACATAAATAATATCCCCATACTGGATATCAACCTGTGCAGATAGATTCACGCTGCAAAAGAGCACTGTACACAGAATACCATAAGAATAAAACAGACTTGCACTTGTTCTCATCAGACAGTCCTCCGAAAAAATGTGAAAAAAAATTACGATTCTCCCCTATAAAGGCTTATGCAACACCTCTTAGGTGCGTGCCATAACAATACACAAATTTGGAGAGGCCAACAAGATTTTTCCCTTTTTTACGACGTTATTTTTTAAGCATCCATACCAATACACTAGGAATTACAAAATAACAAGATTGATCATCAAAAATAAAATGATATATACAGTAAAATCCTTACACACTTTTATCCAAACAAGCCTTCTGCGGTTTTCAAATCTATTCTTTACAGACTCGCTGGGATTTTGTAGATTTCCTGCAATAGGCTCGGCCCGGCGATAGTCTGATGTAACGGATGGCTGGTTTTACCGGCTGTCCATGTGGTGAGGGCCGACACCACAAAGGTCGCTGGGATGTATACAACTGGATGAAAGGTGGAAGGACAGGTCCGATGAACCGCAAAATCAATGCGCCATATCGAAAAGCAAACCTCCAAATTCCCATCGTGGGTTTTCTTGCCATAATCATAGTGCTCTTTTTTTCCGGCTGCGATCAGGCATTAGAAGCCCATAAGCGAGCCAATGAACACCTCAGCCAGGGACGTTATGAACAGGCAATTGCCGAATTCGAACAGGCCCTGGCCTTTTGCCACCAGCAAAGTCGCAAGCCCTGCGATCTGTACGAGCAGAGCCTTGCCGACGCCAAACGACGCGCGGGGGAACATTATTTCGGACTGGCACAAAAGGCCTTTGCCGAAACCGACCTGGGCAAAGCCCAGCAGCACATCACCAGGGCCATTGAATATGCCCCGCAGGATGCCGTTTTCCAACAGCTTCGCCGGCGCATCCTGGAGCAGATGCAGGTTGCTGAAGAATTGCGGCGCCAGGCGCTAGCTCTGGCCGACGGCCGGCAATGGGATCAGGCGATTGAAACCTTGCAGAAGGCTCTTGGGCAATATCGATCACTTCCTAACGGTACAAACGACCTGAATACCATCCGACAAAATGCATATGAACAATATCTCACGGAAGCCAGGGCCCTGCTGGCCGGCGGAGACTGGGACAGCGCTGTAGCACAGGCCAACACCGCCCTGTCGTATTATTCCAACGGACGTGAGGCAAAACAGATCATCCAACAAGTCGCTAACCAGCGCCAAGCCCTGGCCTTGATCGAGGCAGCCAAAGAGTTGCTTACCCAAAATCAGGATCCCCAATCGGCCCTGAACAATCTCCAGCAGGCACGACAATTGTATCCCTCCCATCCGGAGGTTGCAGCCTTGATCGTGCAGGCTAAACAAGCCGTCTGCGATCAGAAAATTTCAGCCGCCCTGCAGCGTCAGAATCAGGGTGATCTCCATGGTGCATTACGGCAGCTTCGAGATTGTAAGCGATTACTGGATAGTTATGGAAATATTGATGCCTTGATCGGGCAGATTCAAGTACAGATTGCCGAATCTCACATAGTCAAAGCGGTTGAGTTTCGCGAGCAGAATCTCGATGGCAATGCTCTGCTCCACTCTCTGCTGGCTCTTTCCTATATCCCCGACCATCCACAGGCCGGCGCTGAGTTGTATGCTGCCAGCCTGCGACTCCGGGAGCGAACTGAGTATGCTCTCGGTTACGTCGGCTTCCAAGCTCGACCTGACACGATTCTCACGGCACAAAACCTGGATTCTTCGGTACTTGTGCATCTCCATGCCGTCAAGCCTCCCAACGCCGTAATTGTGGACTGTATGCCTTTTAAAACCGTTCTGGGACGAATAAGCATCAACATTGCCGACGTGAGTATTACCGATGTCCGTATTCAATCCGATAAACCCAAAGATGTCGATGCCTTGTTAATCGGCCAGGTACTCGATAATCACATCGAGATTCAGGAAACCACCACATATGGCAAGAGTCGTTATCAGTCCGGATTGCAGGCGGTCCCAAATCCAGACTATACCAGGCTACAGAATACTGTTCAGGAGATAACTCGAAAATTACAGGAAGCACAAACACAACTTACAGAGGCCCGTACATCATTGCGCCAATCGCAAAGTCTGACTCGAACCAGTCGCCGGAATACTACCATTTCACAGAAAGAGGCCATGGACACAGTGACAGCCTCTCAACAAAAAGTGACGGACCTTTCCAATGAGCTTACCAGGTCCAAAGCCTCTCTGGCCGCAATTCCCCCTCACCACCAGAACCCGGTACACAGCGAACACCGCTATCCAATCGTGCATGTGACCAAAACCGCCCGGCTGGTTTGCCTGTTGCGATTTGTCCATCCGGACGGCGCCATCCTGCTGGCCGAGCAGATCACAGGATTGGCCATCGCGGAGGATGATTATGTACAACCCGACCCAGCCCACAATGTTCCCGCCGATCCGCTTCAAATGCCCAGTGAAACCACGATGATCGCCCTGGCGTTGGAAGATGCATTGAGCCGGATTTTCGCCCTGACCGATGGTTTTCTCTGGAACCACGGCAATCGTTTCCTGTCACTGATGCAGCAGGCCCGCAATGCCGCCCAGCAGGATCTGGCCATAGAGCACGCTGTCAAATACCTGTTTGCCCAGCCGGTTATCAATCCCGACTCAGACAGAGTCGTCCGTTTTCTGACAGAGATCGTGAATAATTATAATGGCGGCGAAACGATCGATCTGAAACGCATGCTCCGAGAGCGATGCGGCGTTTTCCTGTCACCGGGAGCGTTGCCCGCGGATATCAGGGAAAGTGCAAACGGATTGGTGATTTCCGGTTTTCGCCGTGTGGAATTGCCACCCAATCTCCGATGTCCCTGTACGCTAACGATGGTGGAAGGCATTCCCATCCATTCTCTGGATACTCTTAATGCCATGATGAGCCAATACGGGGAAGGTCGGCATATTACCCTTACAGTAGAACACAACGGCCAATATCGTCTGATCGATGTAAATCTGGTCCGCGCCAGATAATCTCGTTCATCCAATCAGACCACATCTGCCCAATTTTGATCGCTATCCTTAAAACCTTTTTCCTTTGAATTTCTGAGATTTCCAGTATATGATTATAAAATTCAATGGATATCATTGAAAGGTTCAAGGTGAAACTGGCAACCTACATGATAGACAAGGCGATTTCCTGCGGCGTGGTCACCGAAGAGGGAATTATCGATATCCCTTCTTCCTGCCAGGGCCAAATTCGACTGCACAGTATCAAAGAAATCCTCCTGCGAGGCCCCAGCGCTTTTGAAATAGTCGCAAAGATCGTTCAATCGCCCGGCAAAATATTCTCACTCAGCGATATTCGGATGCTGGCCCCAGTACCACGGCCAGGCAAGCTGCTGGCTTTGGCCGGGAATTATACCAAACATATTATCGAAGGCGGAAAAAAACTCGGCTTAAGCGATTCACCGCATGATAACACGGTACCACGACCATTTCTGATGCCATCCACCGTGGTTACAGGAACCAACTCGACCGTGCCATGGCCAACCTACAGCGATCAGGTCGACTATGAGATCGAACTGGCGGTGATGATCGGCCGGCACGCCAGGGCGATTCTGCCCGAGCAGGCCCCGCATTATATTGCCGGATATATGATCGCCAACGATATTTCCGCCCGCAGTGTCACGTTCAAAGCCGGTCGCGCTAATCGTCCATGGGACGAGTTTTTCGACTGGCTTAACGGCAAATGGTCCGACGGTTTCCTTCCGTTGGGACCTTATCTGGTAACCGCCGATGAAATCAAAGATCCGCAGAACCTGGATATGGAACTGAAGGTAAACGGTCAAATTCGCCAGCAGGCCAATTCTTCCCAGATGATTTTCAGCGCTGCCGAGATCGTCTCGTTTATCAGCCACTTAATGACGCTGGAACCCGGCGATGTGATTGCCACCGGCACGCCTCATGGAGTAGGCATGGCCGATGGACGGTTCCTGCAACCGGGGGATAAAATAGAATGTGCGATTCAGGGATTGGGTGTTCTGGTCAATACTCTGGGACCAAAGCCGAATACTTTATATCAACCTTTATGCTCGTAAACCGGCAGTCTTCCTGCAGATAAATTACATCTTGCATCCTGCCGGATAGGATAATTGTGATGGAATGGGAGGACCTATGAATCAGATTCAGCATGACGAAGAGTATAAACTGGAGCACCTGAAGGGTGAAAAGCCCGTCGAGGAACATGGGCGTTGCAGGGCATGTCGCTGGTGGTTTGCCGGAGGAGGACAAGAACCCAAGGATAACAATCCACGCACCCAGCGACTGCAGAGCGATGCGATCGGCGAGTGCCGGGTGGATATGCCGCAACTGGGTATCGCCACCGGGGATGGGCAGAAAAAAGCCCTAGCCCTCTGGCCGGTCACGTTTTCCAATGATTGGTGCGCAAAATACGAACCGCATAAGGGCAAGGGCGGTCTGGCCGGTAAAATGAAATTGGGCTTATAAGCGTTTCTTGCCCAACAATTCCCATATCCCTGTTGTCATGTGCGGATTTATGCCTGCGCCTTATGGTCCAGGAAACCTTCCAGTTTTCGTGACCGGACCGGGTGCTGCAGTTTTCGGATCGCCTTGGCTTCCACCTGCCGGACGCGTTCGCGCGTAACCTTAAAGATGCGCCCCACTTCCTCCAATGTGTAGGTATATCCGTCACCGATTCCATATCGCAGCTTGATGATTTCCCGCTCGCGATAGGTCAGTGTCTTGAGTACATCGTCGATCCGTTCCTTGAGCATCTCCTGTGTGGCGGACTGCACAGGGGACTCGACACTTTCATCTTCGATAAAATCGCCGAAGTAACTGTCTTCGCTTTCCCCGATCGGTCGGTCCAGACTGAACGGATGCTTGCTGATTTTGAGCACACGACGGGCTTCAGCTACACTCATTTCCGCTTCGTTGGCGATCTCTTCGATGGTGGGTTCGCGCCCTAGTTCCTGCAGGAGATTCTTGCTGATTGTCCGCAACTTGCTCATCGTCTCGATCATATGCACCGGAATACGAATCGTCCGGGCATGATCGGCAATCGCACGGGTAATGGCCTGACGAATCCACCACGTTGCATAGGTGCTGAACTTATACCCCCGGCGATACTCATACTTATCCACTGCTCGCATCAGACCGGTATTGCCTTCCTGAATAATATCCAGAAAGCTCAGACCCCGATTGCGGTATTTCTTGGCGATGGAAACCACCAGTCGCAGATTCCCCCCGGACAGATCCCGCTTGGCCTGTTCATATTGACCATACACCGCTTCGACAGCGCGAAGCCGTTTGTCTAACTGTCGCGGTGTCTCCGATACCAGCTCCTGCAGGCCGCGAAGTTCCTGCTGCATAGCCGCGACATCTTCCTCGCTGAATTCCCGATTGGGCCCCAGATCGATAATCCGCTCCAGTTGATGCATCTTTTTCTGAACCCCCTGCAGCTTTCGCATCATCGGTTGTATCCGACTGGTTCGCAGGCTTAACTCTTCCAGTAGAGTGGCTATTTTACGACGATTACGATGAATTTGTTTGAGGTCCTTACGAACCTTGTCCATGCTGCCGGCGGACAGAACATTCTGGAAAGACACGCCATTACGGTCCAGCAGGCAGATGGCCGTATTCAGGTTTTCCGGCATTCGTTTTTTCACTACCGAACGGACCAGGTTTTCGGTTGTGCTCATCTTCATCGTCCGGTCAAACGGAAGCGTCCCGTCCTGGACCTGCCGTAAAATATCAATCGCCATACGCGCGGCATAATCGTTTTCCAGCACTTTTCGTCGAAAGGCCATTCGCGTCAGCTCGATCTTGCGAGCCAGACTGATTTCTTCCTCACGGCTGAGCAGCGGAATTTCCCCCATCTGCGTCAGATACATGCGCACGGGATCGTCAATGCGACGACCTTCCGACTCACCGACAACCCGTTCCAGGACGCTGTCTCCATCCTCCTCCAGATCCTCGTCTTCTTCCCCTTCGGCTTCTTCAAAATCTTCATCGCCCTGCGGCACATCGGCTTCATCGAGAATCTGAATGCCCATTTCGTCAAGCGTCATCAGCAGCGAATCAAGTCGGTTCGGCGTGATCGCTTCATCAGGCAATTCCTCGTTCATTTGCTCATAAGTCAGATAACCGTTCTTTTTCCCCTTTTCAATGATCGCCTTGATCTTGTCTTCGGCAGTGGTGCTCAATCCGGTCAGCGCATCCGCCGCGCCATCCTCCAGAGCCTCGTCGCTGCCGTTCAGAGACGGATTAGGGTCGGTTTTCGCGACGGAAATTGCCTCCGATTCGTCCTGCTCTTCCAGAATGTCTTCTTCGTCTGTCTTTTTCGTCAAAGGCGCCTTTTTTTTACTCGGTGCACTCTTTGCTGTACGTTTCCTGGTTTTCTTTTTCGTCATAGTTTCGCTTTCGTTCTGACTGCTCGAGAGATTACCTGGCTCTCATGCCCGGATGCCGCAGTTTTTTGGGCGGTCGTAATTCCTGTATCCGCCGCAATTCGGCGTCATTGTCACCATCCAGACCTTCAAGTATTTTTTCTCTTTGTTTTTCCCCGATATATTGTTCTACGGTTTTCAGGGCGGTCTTGAGCCGTTCCTGATAATGCCCTTTTTGCTGACCTTTGTCTCGTAATGCAAGCACCAATGCCCCCGCCTCTACCTCTTCAATATGCCTCAGTAACGCCTGTTCCGTAAGCTCTTGTCCGGAACGAAGCATTTCGAACATCGGCCGAGCAATGGCTTGAAGAACAGGCACACTAAAATCGTCTGCGACGAATCCCTCGGGTATATACGCAAACAAACCCGGCGAGTTCAACAGGACTTCCAGCACTTCCGCCTGTGCTGCGGCATAATATCCCTGTCCCAGGTCAAAGCTGACCACACGCTGATTACGGACGGCCAAACTGTCTTTACGCCCTGTCTGCATATATCGTTTCATTTGAGCCCGTATCTGGGCGTCATTGAGACCCGTAATCTCACGAAGTCGGGCACGAATTAAACCGTCGGCAATCGGATCCCGTCCCTGCATTCGCTCCATCAGGGAAATACTACGCAGATATTCTTCCACCAGAGCTTTGCGATCCTGCAGATTGTCACTGCTTTCCATTCGATCCACCAGCCGCCGCCATTTAAAATCAAGTACGTCCACGGCATGGTCAACCATGGAGCGAAATGCTTCAGGACCGGCCGATAACAAAAAATCACACGGATCCTTGCCTTCTGTGACAAATGCCAGACCGATATCGATCTTCTGGGAAAGACACACTTCCAGGGCCCGATTGGCGGCTTCTTGGCCGGCAACATCATTATCGAAGACCAGCACGATTCGTTTGGCATAGCGTCGTAAAATGCGGGCATGTCCCTCGGTCAGACTTGTGCCCAACGTCGCCACAACATTGCCGCAGCCGAACTGGTGGGCCATGATGACATCGGTATACCCTTCCACAATAACCGCTACGCCGCCGGAGACGATCTCATGCCTGGCATGATGCAAGCCATATAAACAATTACTTTTGTCAAAGAGCACGGTTGCGGGCGAATTCAGATACTTGGCTGGGTCGTCTCCCAGCGTTCGTCCGCCAAATCCGATGATCCGTCCGGTCACATCCCGAATCGGAAACATCAAACGATGTCGAAATTTATCATAGGTGCGTCCTTCGGCGCCTCGTACAATCAAACCGGCTTGAGAAAGTAAGTTTTCCGGTATGTGTTTCTGCCTGGCAGATGTCAACAATCCATCCCATGTATCCATCGCCAGCCCCAGATCCCAGCGTTGGATGGAGTCGGTATTGATTTGCCGGCTTTCCACATACTCCCGAGCAAAGGCACCCTTTTCCTTGTCGGTCAGGTTCGTCTGCCATAGCTTCATCGCCCATTCGTTAGCCCGGGCAACCATCCGTGGATCCGCTTGCGAACCTTGCTCTCTTGGAGCTTGTTCGACAACCGCCACTTCAATCCCCGCCCTCTCTCCCAGACGCTGCACCGCCTCCGGAAAGGTTACATTTTCCCGAAGCTGAACGAACTTAAAGACATCGCCCCCTGCTCCGCAGGCAAAGCATTTGAAAATCTGCTTGACCGGGCTGACATAGAGACTGGGCTTATGGTCCTGATGAAACGGACACAAACCCACAAATTCTTTCCCCTTCTTATCCAGCCTAAGATGTTCCGAGACCACATCAACAATATCATTGGCCTGCTGGACCCGGCTGACCAGGTTCGCATCAAATTTTACCGACACAACAAATCCGTTTGCTAAGGCTTTAATACAGTGGTTTAAAAATCGGAGGTCCTCCGGCGCCTCCGCGGCAGTCCTGCTCAAGAAAGTCACAGGTTCATAACCTATCCGCTTGCTTACATAAATCTACCCCGTAATTATGCCTGTAAAAAAAGGGGTAGACATTAGAATATATTCAAAAGTTAAAAGAAGTCAAGGCAACCTGGCAAAAAACCACGTTTTCAATATAGAAATAAGGGCTTAAATTATGGTACGACATATGGATTAGTGGGACTTTTTTTGCAAAGATTGTAATTGTTCCCATGTAATGTGATCCAAACGATCCACTACCAGATCCGCATGATTAACCAGTTCCTGAGCCGGATAGGTATTGGAAACAGCCACACATTTCATCCCGGCTTTTCGCGCCGCGTCCAGACCCCAGAATGAGTCTTCAATCACAGCACATTCCTCTGCTTCAATATTGAGCCCTTGAGCATTCAGTCTTACCAGAGTCGTCATATATCCCTCCGGATGGGGTTTCCCCCATCGAACATCTTCCGCGGTAACAATCACTTCAAACGATTTAGCCAGTCCGGTTCCATCCAGTATCAGATCAATATCGCTTCGAAATGCACCGGAACAAATGGCCAGCCGTATCGCCTTTTTTTGTAGCATTGCTACAAACTCGCCAATTCCGTCCAGAATGCAATTCTGCCCTCTCGCAAGCTCTTCAAAACGGGCCATTTTTTGCTGCATGAGCCGGGTACTGGTTTCCTCGTTTAGATCCACATCAAAATCCGTGGACAACGCGTCAATGCACTCGGCATCTGAATACCCAAGGTATTTCTCATAATACTGCTGCCGCGTCATCTTGATTCCGAAAGCAGGAAGCACATCCAGAAAGGCCTGACAGTGCAGCGGTTCTGAATCGGCGATCACCCCATCAAAATCAAAAATCACAGCCTTGAGCACAAACGGTTCTCCCAATCGGACAAATCAGGCCTCTTGTAGAGAAGGCCCGACCAAAGCCTCGTATTCCCGAAACGTCGATTTGTCACCACTACAGATTCGTTCTACTCGAGCGGTGATTTTCGACGCGTTTTTAGTGATGAAACGGCGAGTGATCAGAGCTTTGCGTTCTTTCATGGAAATCATTTTCTGTCCGTTGTCCGCCCCATCGGCCAAAGCCGTCTGCATGTCCACCTTTGTGCTTGCCTGATCGCAGAACAAATAACCAACAATCAATTCAATCGCAATATCCACCAGATCCCGACCGTATAGATCCATGTAATCCACACCGGCATTTTTAACAAACGCCACCGCCTTGAGCAGTTGTTCTGTACCTTGAGCCAGAATGCCCAGCAGGTTCTCAAGACCACCGTCATATTCCTTTTCGGCCAGATCGACTAGATATTTCTCAGCGGTTCCCCCGCAGACGCCCCGCACCGCTGCGACAACCTGCAACTGGCTGGTGCCTTCGTAAATGGTCGTAATCCGCGCATCACGGGCATAGCGCTCGCACGGATAATCCTTCATATAACCGCTGCCGCCCAAGACCTGAATGGCATCATAGGCAACTGAATTGCACATCTCCGAGCAATAGTACTTGCTCATCGGAGTCAGCATGGCTGTTAGCCGCTTGTATTTACGGGATAGATTCTTAAGCTCTTTTGCTTCGGCCTTATCCTCCACGCCGTGTTCCATTTTCTTGAGCACACCTACCTCAGTATCTACCGCTCGACATGTCTCATACAGCAGGGCCCGCCCGGCCTCGATCGCGATCTTCATTTCGATAACCATGTCACGGACGGCCGGCAGCTTTTCAATCGGCATGCCGAATTGTTCCCGGCTGGCCGCATAATCCCGGGCTACGCGATACGTCGCTTCGGCGATCCCCATAGACTGTGCCGCAATCCCGATTCGAGCACCGTTCATCAGTGCCATCACATACGTCACCAAACCTCGCTGTCGTTCCCCAATCAACTCGCACGGCGTATTATCAAAGAACAACTCACATGTCGGCGAACCATGAATCCCCAGCTTGTCTTCCAGACGCCGCACATGCACTGTCGGCCCGCGATCACAAACAAACAGGCTCAATCCAAGCCCCCCGCTGCGGTCCGGCTCACTCCGTGCCATCACCAGCAACACTTCGCCGCATCCGTTCGTGATAAATCGCTTGACACCGTGCAGATACCAGTTTCCGTCGTCATCCTGGAAGGCCCGCACCTTGCATGCCTGCAGGTCCGAACCGGCATCCGGCTCGGTCAGCACCATTGCCCCGGTCACCGTCCCTGCTGAAAACGGCGGCAGATACTTTTGCTTGATCTCTTCGGATGCGAAGGCATTGATCGTCTCGGCAATACCCTGCAGGCCAAAAATATTCATTAACGGCGCATCCGCGCGTGAGACCATCTCGGTTGCTGCCGTATAGATCAGGTTCGGGAAATTCAGCCCTCCAAACCGATGCGGCAGAGTAGCTCCCATGACATCCGCCTTGGCCAGGGCATCCAGTGATTCGGCGATGCCTTTGGCATAACAAACCGATCCATCGGGATGGAGTGTATTTCCTTCCTGATCGATCTCTTCGCTGCGCGGATCGATAAAATCACCGCTGAGCTGGCCCACTGCATCCAGCACCATCTTGTAGTTTTGAATCGCTTCTTTGGCATCGGCTGGAGCGTAATCCGCATCCTTCGTAAACCGAAATCCTTCTTCCTGCAATTCGGCAATATCCGCCAGATTCATATGATCCAGCAAAAAACGAATGTCTTCATTGTCTCTGTAAAAATTAGCCATCTTACTCGTCCTTGGCATTTAGTATTAAGTTTGTTCGGCGCTGAGTTTACTGTTTAAGAACCGATCCATCTTCATCACACTTTTTCCTTGATGGCCTTGATCATCTTCGGAACCACCTCGTTTAAGTCGCCGAGAATTTTATAATGGGCGATATTAAAAATCGGCGCATCGGGATCATTGTTAATCGCAATAATCTTCTGGCTTTCGCTCATCCCCGCCTGGTGCTGAATGGCGCCGCTGATTCCTGCAGCAATATAGAGACTCGGCCGAACCGTCGTTCCTGTCTGCCCCACCTGGTGGTCCCGGTCGATAAAGCCCAGATCCACCGCCGCTCGCGTCGCCCCGGGCGCCCCGCCCAGACAATGCGCCAGATCCCAGATCTGCTTGAAATTCTCCCTGCTGCCCACCCCGGCACCCCCGGCCACAATGATCCGCGAAGCCTTCAGGTTGACCTTTCTTTCCTGTCGTTGCTGGCGAAGAATTTCCAGCGCAAGGTCTTCCTGCGACAGGGTTACCTTCTCTTTAATTACCTTGGCTTTGCGATGGGTATCCGGCTCGGGCATCGGCATCACACCTTCCCGCACTGTCGCCATCTGCGGCCAGCGGTCAAAATTGATGATCGTCGCGATGATATTGCCGCCGAACGCCGGACGAATCTGGAACAGCAGATTCTCGTAAACCTTGCCGGTCTTGGTCACCTCATGATTCCCAATCTGCAGATCCGTACAATCGGCCGTTAAACCGGCCTTGACAGCGCTGGCCACCCGCGGCGCCAGATCCCGCCCACATGGCGTCGCCCCGTACAATACAATCTGCGGCTTGTGTTTATGAATCAGGTCATTGATAACTTTGGCATAGGAAGTAGCCTGGTAATGCTCCAGCAGCGGATGCTCCGCCAGGTAGACCTTGTCGGCTCCATAATGTGCCAGAAGGTCGACCAAATCCCGACACGAGTCGCCCAACATGACTGCCGCCAAAGGCACTTTCAGGATATCGGCCAATTCGCGGCCCTTGCTCATCAGTTCAATCGGCGTATCCTCCAGCGTACCGGCATGCTGCTCGGCAAAAACCCATACTTCTCCTGCCGTGTTCACTTCGATCATTCTTCAATCCCTTATCTTACATCCGACATGGACTGTTATTTACCCTATCGTATGATCCACGATCAGCTCATGCACCATGGCGTTGAGAGCCTCCTGCGTCGGCACAACATCCTTGGTCTCTTTGGCTGTTAATACAACGCTTTGGATTCGATGCACTTTGGTCGGCGAGCCGTCCCGCCCGCACCATCTCAGGTCCGCATCCAGAAAATCCAGATCCCACTGCTTGATCAGCAGCCCCTTCTCTTCCAGGATTTTCGTGCCCGACTTGTCTGCTAATTCGGCGGGTGTACGTGCTTTTTTGTATTTCATCATTCGTTTGGCTGAGGCAACACGCGGCTCATTGGCCTCATCGATGACCGTCAGCAAGATCGGCAGTTTAGCCCGGACTTCCTGCCAACCGTTCCCGATGTTCCGTTTGGCCGTAATCATATCACCTTTCAGGTCGAGTAATTCTTCCACATAGGTAATCTGGGCGATCCCCAATTTTTCAGCAGCCTGAGGTCCAACCTGTGCCGTATCGCCGTCAATCGCCTGACGACCGCACAAAACGATATCATAATCCAGCTTGCGCACGGCACAGTTTAGAATGTAACTTGTTGCCAGCGTATCACTTGCGGCACATCGACGGTCTGTAATCAAGATCGCCTCATCGGCTCCGCGATACAAGGCCTGGCGCAATACCTCACTGGCCGCCGGCAGCCCCATCGTCATCACCGTTACATGTCCGCCGAAACGGTCCTTGATCTGCAGCGCCAATTCGAGCGCATTGAGGTCTTCCGGGTTAAAAATCGCCGGAAGTGCCGCCCGGTTTACCGTACCGTCGGCGTTCATCGCCTGGCCCGTAATTCGTTTTGTATCAGGCACTTGCTTCACAAGCACCACACATTTATACGACACTGAACTGCCTCCCTGACTATTGCAACACCATTTTATTACCCTGTCCAAAGTTGGCCAAGTGTACTCAAATCAGACCATCAGTCAAACAAAAACTCAAACCGAGCGCCTTGAGGAAAGTGGACTATACTGCTATAATAAGGTTTAGGTTCGGTAGATTCACAATTCCAGACAGGGAGGAACCATTATCCGAGAAAGCCGGAAAGGAGTATCCTGAAGTGATTCGTCGAAAATCGATTCCTGTTTTGGATGCGGTTCTTGTCATAGTCCTGGTACTATTTGCGCTTATGATTCTGTATCCCATGACCGGGCAGGCAAGACAGCACAGTAAGGCAACCGTATGTATGGTTAACTCTCGCCTGATGACCCGCGCCTGGCTGGCCTATGCGGGAGATAACGATGATAAACTGATCGGCTCTTCCGCATATAACACGACAGGCTATCAAACTCAATATTATCCCACTCAGGCACCGACAACTACCCGGCTCATGTGGAACTTTGTCGGCCGACCTCACGATGAAAACGGCAATGCAAGAAATGATGTACTGGAAGATGAGATTCGCGGTTTCCAGGTCGGCGGACTATGGAGCTATATTGAAAATCCCAAGGTCTACCATTGTCCGGAAGATCAACGTTTTCTTGGACCTCCTATTAATTCTTATATAATGCAGCAAGGTTGGGGAGAAAAAGGAGGATATCGTACCTATTCTCTGGGGGCTGTATTAAATGGCTACATGTCCGCAGAAACAGGCCGGAATACAGGGGAATATTTGGTAACCGTGTATAAAACAAGTGAGATCATTAATCCCGCACAGAAAATCGTTTTCATCGAGGAAACCGACAGTTATGGGTACAATGGCAATACTTGGAACATGTTTTTAAACTATCGAAGCACGTGGGGAGATCCGTTTGCTGTCTTGCATCATGACAAATCGACATTGAGTTTTGCCGATGGGCATACGGAATTGCACGGATGGCTTGAGGAAAGCACCTTTAAGATGGCCACATACAATGTCAAAGAATACATGATCCCCGCTGATGAACCACAGGATTACGACTGGTTCAAACGGGCCTATATTCCCACCAAGATTCCCCCTGAACTGCAAATTTGATCATCACAAGATCGGTTTTTGTGGCAGATTGTTTTCCCGCCGGAGTTGGTTGTCGCGTTTGATGGCCTGTTCGAATTCATCGGATGCCAGGATACGGATCCGGGCCGGTTCGGTATAGATTCTGCTCCTCCAGAGACGGGTTTGCGGATCGAGAATCATGATCGAATCATCAGTAATCATCCGCTTCTCCGGATCGTACGTATTGACCATCTCCTTCCACACCCTCTCGAATTCGGCCCTGGTGACCGGCCGATCATCGACAAAATATCCCTTGACCTTACCCACAAACAGCACTTTTCTTGTCCCATCCGATCCTGGTTGTTTTTCATACACCAAGATCATCCCGGCAGGACCGGATGCATGCAGATCCTCCCCGCGATATACATACTCCGGCTCGATCGTGTATTGGCCGAAGATCTCTCCAAGACAGACCGGAAACTGCCCATTATGTTCGACTTGAAATGCATCAAAGGCGTCGGCAACCGCATCCAGCGGCACATGCACACGGGTCTGCATCGGCTCATTGGAATGAGATTGAGATTCAACTCTCTCCGGATCACGAACACGAAAAATTTGGACGATCAGCCCTACGGAAACAGCCAGAAACAGAACAACTCCCACAGCCCGCAAGGTTACATCCAACATCCGATTCACCATTGGCCTCCGTCATCGTCTCTGACTACCTCTACGGAACACGGCGGAATCGCCTCAAGAAACAGCCTGCCGTAATTGCGTTTGGCGATCCGGCTGTCCAGCACGACGATGATACCGGTATCGGTCTTGTTACGGATCAGCCGGCCGAAGCCCTGCTTGAATTTGATGATCGCCGTGGGCAACTGATACGTCCAGAACGGATTTTCCCCGCGTGCCTGCAGGGCCTCGATTCGTCCCTGGATCAGCGGATGGTTCGGCACGGCGAACGGCAGACGCACAATGATCACATTTGACAGCGCTTCCCCCGGCACGTCCACCCCCTGCCAGAAGCTGTCGGTACCAAAGAGTACACTGCGATGGTCTTCCTTGAACCGCTCCAGCAATATCGACCGATCCACCCCGCCACCCTGACACAGCAACTCCATCCCCTGCTCGGCCATAAACGGCTCGATCCGGTTAGCAATGCTTTTCAACATCGAATAGCTCGTAAACAGCACAAACGCTCTGCCGTCACTTTGCAACAGATACTGCTTGATCTTCTCGGTCGCCGCCCTCTCAAAAGCGCTGTGCGTCGGGGCGGGCATATCCGCTTCAACATACAGCGTCACCTGCCGGGGATAGTCAAACGGTGAACCGAGCCGGACGGCATCAAACTCTTCCAGGCCGATCCGTGAAGCAAAGAAGGAAAAACCTTCCTTGTCCTGACCGGCACCGCAGCTCAGTGTCGCACTGGTCGTCACCACCGAAGCAAATTTGTCGAACAGACATCGTTTCACATCCGGCCCAACATCGATCGGCGCACTGCGCAGGGCGATCCGCTTGCGTCGTCCCCCTCCGATCTCCACCCAGTACACGCTGGTTTCCTTTGGCTGGGCGAGAAAATCCTTCAGCTCCAATTCCAACGAGCGGCATCGATCGATGTATCGTGTGAATTCGCTTCGTTCATCCTCATCCTCGGTCTGCTTGGAAAGCTTGCTCAGGGCCGCCCGCAGGGCTCGAACCGGTGCAGTGATATTATCCTGGACAAATCCCGGCCGGCAACGCCCAAAGGTCTCTTTTTCCGCATGTTCATACCATGCCTGCACCTGTGTAAAGAACAGCTTGGAAGCCTTGTCCAGTGCCTTAATCGCCTCGATGGCACTGTCCGCTCCCGGTAGAAATGCAAGCAAACCTTTTTTTCGACGCGGGTTATACAGCCGCCCAAGCAAATAGGTGAAGGTGTAGTTGCTGATGTTGATCCCGAAGTGCTCCTCGGCCACATGCTCCATATTGTGTGCTTCGTCGATCACGATAAAATCATAGGGTGGCAGGATACCCGGCGAATCTTCCTTCAAGGCCAGGTCACTGAACAAAAGTGCATGATTGGCTACAATGATATCGGCTGTCTTGAGCTGCCGCCTGGCCCGCCAGTAAAAACAGTGCTGGAAGTGCTCACATTTGCGCCCGCGGCAATTGCCGTGCTCGCTCATCACGGCATCCCAGGCATCATGACTCGGCACAAAATCCAGATCGCTCAGCGAACCGTCTTCGGTGACCCTTGCCCAGGCGGCAATCCGCATCAGATCCGACAAGGCATCATCAAACAATCCTTTGGAATGCCGCAGGGCATACTCCATCCGACGCAGACATAGATAATTGTTCCGCCCTTTGGCAAGGGAAGCGGAAAACGGCTGGTCCAGCATTTCACCAAGAAAAGGGATGTCTTTATTTATAAGTTGCTGTTGAAGGGTGATCGTATACGTGCTGATGAGGACTTTTTTCTTGCGTTGGACTTGATCGACAGCCGCCAGCAGATAGGCAAAGCTCTTTCCCGTTCCGGTTCCCGCCTCAACACACAGATGCCGCCCTTTTTCGAAGGCACTCTGTATTGATTGGGCCATCTCTACCTGCTGAGAACGGGTTTCAAATCCCGCAAAGGAATGAGCCAGCAATCCCTCCTGACCAAGGATCTGAGTGATGTCGAGCCGGCCTTGCTCCTGAAACGATATCAATCCACCTCCCCTGTCTGCCTATTTTCCATCCGAGATCAGGGCTTCCTGTAAGGCTATATAGCCTGGAGTCTGGCCCAGTTTTTCTTTGGCCAGATTCAGAGCCAGTTTGGCGCTGTCAATTTTACCATCCTGGTAAAACAGGTACGCCACCAGAAACGCCAGTTCAGGAGATTTGCTCTGATCCTGCCATTTCTCCAGTTCGATCAAGCGGTCCTCAAATATATCCCGACCACCCAGTAAAACGGACAAATCGTGTTTTTCCAGCACGCGTTCTTTCGACAGGTCCATCGTCCTGATCAGGCTGTAATAACTGGAAAGATACGAACCGGCTGCAAACAGAGAGATCGCTTTGCCGAAATTTGCCTCCACATCATTGCTTCGCCAGATCGTCGCCAGCGTATACGTGTCGGCGGCTTTATAGAATTTTCCTTCTTTCAGATAATCCTGCGCCTGTGCAAAATATCCCTCATACTTGGCTTTGGCAAGACTCTCAAAATTCTCATGATCACCAAGAATCTCCTGCACCCTGGCGTGTCTTTCGAGTAGTTGCCTCGTTTCCTCGTCCATGGCTAGAGGAGAACGTGTCGATGTAGTATCAATACTAGAAGTGAGTCCTTTCCTCTCAGGTTCTGTCGACCGCGTTTCCGTTGGCTCAGGCAAAGTATCCACATCGAGAGGTTCGAGAGGTTCCTCTTCCGTATCCAGGAGTGCCGCCAGCAGTTCCCGCTCCATCATCTCGATCCGACGCTGCTCCCGCAAATCCGGCGAGGGTGGCTCTGCAGGCACATCGGGTTCTACGGGCTTCATTGTTTCATCAAACAATCGTTCACGCGGTTTGTCCAGCAACTGTGAAATCAATTCATCGTTTTCGGCATCACCCTTGTCCTTCAAGAGAGATTCATATTCCAGAACGATATTACGGATTCCTCGCTGTTGATTGATGATTCGCTCCAGTTCCGCCGAGACCGTACTAACCGGCTCCTGTCGATAATACTCCCCTTCCGGGATCACGGGGCTGGTCAGCGAATAATCGCCCGGCCGACTTTGCGGAATCACCTGGGGAGCCTGCAAACCCGACTGCCCCCCTCGCGAAAAGGAACTTACTGTTAACCTCGGATCATAATACGACTGACTGGGAATGGGCGAACTGGTATACGGATTGCCCGCCGAACGACGAACAAAAGAAGTCACGGATTGAGAGCCGGTATCCTGCATTGTTGTATTGAACCGTGAGGAAGAGAAATAAGGGACAGATCCCTGGAATTGTTTTCCACCTGCTACATCCCCGGTCACAATGCGGTTTCCATAGTTTATTTCAGTTGTTGGATTTGAATAGAGCCGGCTGGCGGAAGGTTGACGCGAGGATCCTACCACACCCGATACATCGGCCGGATTACTGTACCGATATCCTTGTCCGAAAACGGAAATGCATGTCGATAAAAAAATCCATCCAAACACAACTGCTGTTTTTCTCATCATGTCACCTTAGTATACCATTATTCCAAACCGTTTGCATCCCTTGTTTCATCGCCATCGGGCAGGTTGTACTTTGGTTTTTCCGCCCAATTCAGCTTCCCGGCCAACGTATCCCATTGCGTCCGCATCGGATTGTTGACCACAAGAAACGAACCGGGATGGCGCTCTATTAGTATACTATCGTCCATTTTGAGTTTATGTTCGACTTGTCCGTCCAAAAGTATTGTTGTTCCTTGATTTATACGCACCGGACGGATCTGGATGGGGCTTTCTGCACTGATAACAATGGGTCGAAAGCTCAGTGAATGCGGACAGACCGGGGTGATAACCACGGCCGCCAGGTCCCCCGATAAAATAGGCCCTCCCGCCGACAGATTATAGGCCGTAGAGCCGGTGGGAGTGGAAACAATGATCCCATCGCCGACACAGCCGGCCAGCGACTGACCGCGGACCGATAATTTCAGCTCAATCAGACTGAAAGGAACCCCGGCTGAGATAACAACATCGTTAACGACGGTACCGCTAAACTGTTCGACATCATTATTCCTGACTCGACATCGCAGAATCATCCGCTTTTCGATCCCGCATTGACCTGTAATAATAGCCTCAAACTGCTGTTCCAATTCATCCGGTGCGAATTCGGCCAGAAATCCCAGTTTTCCAACATTGACTCCGATAACCGGCACACTTGTCTCACTCAGGTCTCTCGCCGCCGACAGAATCGTCCCGTCCCCGCCAAAGACAACGGCAAAATCCGCCTGTTGCAGATGATCCATAGAGTTATTTCTGCGAAAACAATTGGCTACAATCTGAGCCCGATTCTCGACAAATCGGATGAAACGCTCCATTGCCTCGGTGGCATAACGCCGATTCGGATCGCCAAAAATAATCAGTTTGGGCTTTTTCGCGCTCACTGTTGTTTTCGAATCCCCTGTCCCTTCTCTTTTATGCACAGGTCCGGCATGAATCACGATATCTGTTCGGACGCACATTGTTTCCGCTCAATCGAAAGTAGCAAGCATACCATCTCGAAAATCCGTTTGGGGCTAAGACCTACTGAATCCAACTGCCACTTGCGAGGGCCCGCCCGGAGAAATGAATCGCCTATCGCCAGATTGAGAATGCGTCCCGGCCCGGCAGACTCATCACTTGCAGATACAAGATGAAATTGTCCGGCCGCCTCCTGCACCGCCGATCCAAATCCGCATGCCAGAGTATGGTCTTCCATGGTTATAATCGTACTGCCTTGTTGCCAAAGTTTCAAAATCCGTTGATCAACCGGTTTGGCGAACCGGGCATTGATCACGGTTGCCTCCACTCCCTGCTCAGCTAACATTTCAGCGGCATCAAATGCGACAGAAACCAACGATCCAAGGGCCACAAGAACAACAGTATCTCCACCCTGACGTATGGTTAGACTCTGACCCAATGCAAATGGATGCAACGAACAAATCTCTTCGATCCGTCCATTGGGAATCACATCCCTCGGATAACGAATGGCAACCGGATAATCCGCGGCGGCGGCAAACGCCACGGCGTGTTGCATTTCGGATTCGCACACCGGCGATACCAATACCAGATTCGGTAGCATTCGTAAAAAACCGATGTCCATCGTTCCATGATGCGTCGGCCCGTCATTGCCCACTAATCCGGCACGGTCAATGCAGAAAACAACCGGCAGATTCTGCAAGGCTACTTCCTGGAAAACTTGGTCGATACCTCGCTGCAGGAACGTCGAATAAATACAAACAAACGGTCTGAATCCTTGTTTCGCCAGGCCGGCGGCAATATCCACCGCCACACTCTCGGCAATCCCCACATCATAAAACCGATCCGGGAACTTTTTACGGAATTTGACCAGCCCCGTGCCGTCCGGCATCGCTGCGGTGATCGCCAGGATCTTATCATTAGTCTCGGCCGCTTCCATAAGCGCATCGCCGAATGCTGTCGTATAGGATCGCGCGCCCTTTTTCACACTGGCGTCATCACCGTTGATCACAAATGGACCGGTCGAATGAAACTTAGTCGGGTTGTTGTCGGCTGGAGTAAAACCCTTGCCCTTACGGGTATACACATGCAAAATCGCCGGTTGATCCAGATTGCCGACCGCCTCAAAAAGTTCAATCAGCGAGCTGATATCATGCCCATCCACTGGGCCGAAATAGGGAATATTCAGACTTTCAAACAATCGGCTGGGAGAAATCTGCATACGCAGGGTTTTTTTAAAGTTTTCCAGGGCGCCTTCCATCGGCCGACCGATCAGCGGCAGGTGTTCCAGAATCGACCGCGTTGTCTTGCGAATGTCCTCATAGGTATGACTAAGCCGGACCCGGGAAAGGAAGCTGGCCATCGCCCCCGGCGTGATGTCAATCGCCATCGAATTATCGTTGAGCACAATCAGCATCTGGCGTTTGACAAGGCTGAGGTTATTGAGCGCTTCAAACGAAAGCCCATTCACAATGCTGGCGTCCCCTACGAAGGCAACCACCTTTTCATCGGTCCCGGCATGATCGGCACCCAGGGCCATGCCGATTGCGGTAGCAATGGAGGTGCCGGCATGGCCGACAAAAAACTGATCATAAGGGCTTTCCTGGGGACTGGGAAACCCGCTCAGCCCGTCGAGTTGCCGCAGACCGGTAAAGGCTTCACGCCGGCCCGTAAGAATTTTATGCGCATAACACTGGTGTCCGACATCCCACAATAGCTTATCCTTGCGAAAATCGAAAACGCGGTGCATGGCGATCGTTACATCCACCACTCCCAGATTACTGGCCAAATGTCCCCCCGTTTGACTTACGGATTGGGTAATAAAGGCGCGAATTTCTTCCGCCAGCGATTCGAGCTGCTCCACTGTGAGATTCTTCAGGTCCTCCGGACCCCGAATTTGATCCAGTATATTCGACATTAAACAAATTCTATCATATTAAACACTACTGCCGTCCTGATAAAATGGTTCGGCTGATAACCTTGCCGAACCCCTCAATTCGCAATTGGTCTTCATTCACGTGCACAATAGCAAAGGCATTCTGCTGTGGGGCTTCGACCATGGCCTCAATTGTAATATAGTGGACCCCGCCGGTCCGCTGGAAACCACCATTATGGCGATGTCCGTTGAAAAATGCAACCACACAACCCGATTCTTCCAGCATTTCCGCTACTTCTCGGGCATTCCAAAGGGTGTGCGCCTCCCCATCGGGCTTGAGTGGAAGATGTCCAAACACGAGGACCGGCTGTTTCTGCCTCTTGGCATCCCGTAATACATCAGCCAGCCAGGTCATCTGCTCAACCCCGATCCCCCCATTCCACACATAGGCATTGTCGGCACCGGCGGTTTTCAATTCCTCCAGCATGATTTTACCCTGTTGGTAGTGGCTACTATCCACTGGCCAGCCCCCCGAAACTGCCAGATCCATACCATCCAATACTACAAACCGAACGTGATGCACAACAAAATCGTACCAGGCCCGCTCCATCTCCAGCGTTTGTATAACCGTTTCCCGGTCTAATCCTGCAAAATCATGATTACCCAATACATGATATCGCGGAGCATTGGTCTCATTGAAAATAGACAGGATCCGCTTCAAATCCGCTCCCGCCGTCGCTCCCCCATCGATCAGGTCACCCAACTGGATCACAAACGCCAGATCACGCTGATTGAACTGTTCCACGCAATCGCTAAGTAAATCAGCGGCATCTCGATAGAACCTTTGGGCCGTACTGTCTTTGTTGGCGTACTGGACATCGGCTACGATCCCAAAACAAAAGCTTTTGCTTTGTTTTTTCTCGACCATCTTTGAATCGGCACCCTTCAATTGTCCACAACCCGAAATCCCCATACAGAATACGACGAGAATCGTCGCCTTTAATTTATGCATATGACGGTTTTGAAGGAAATGCAACATTCCGGCCTTCTTATCTCATCGTGTCCTAGAAAGCAGCATTTCGGCCAGGCCTCGCAGTCTATCCGCTTGCGGGCCAAACGGGACAAGAACCGAAATCGCTTCCTCGGTAATCTTTTCTGACATTTGACGCGACCGGTCCAGTCCCACTAAGGAAGGATAAGTCAGCTTACCCGCCTCATCGTCCTTTCCCACGGTTTTACCGAGATGTTCACTGGTTGCCGACACATCCAGAATATCATCGGCAATCTGAAACCCCAGGCCGATATTGAGACCATAGTGTAATAATGCCTCCAATGGGGCATCTTCCGCCCCCCCGGCAATCGCTCCCATCGCGGCGGCAGCCGAAAACATCTTGGCCGTCTTATTCAAGTGAATCTGCCGAAGCTTGTTTAATGTGCCCTGTTTCTTTTCGGCGGCCATGTCATCCACCTGTCCGGCAATCATCCCCGCAGGCCCGGCCGCCGTCGCCAGGGTTCGGATCAACCGAATAGCCGTCCCTGGCTCCTTAACCTTTTCCGCCAGAATCTGAAATGCCAGTGTCAATAGAGCATCACCGGCAAGAATGGCCGTCGCCTCATCGAAAGCTTTATGACAAGTCGGCCTGCCGCGACGCAGATCGTCGTCATCCATCGCCGGCAGGTCATCGTGGATCAATGAATACGTATGCACCATTTCAATCGCTGCCGCCGCAATTCGTGCTATGTCATTGACCTGTCCGGACACAAGCTCACAACACCACAGTGCTAAAACAGCCCGGATCCGCTTGCCCGGCGCTTCCAGCGTATAACGCATCGCCTTTCGAAGCACCGGTTGGATATCCACCTGCTCATCCAGCAGCCTTTTCAGCAGGTCGTTGACCTCCTCGGCCTGCCGGGTAAGAAGGATCGTAATGTCGCCGTTTTTTAATGGGCTTCTCGACATCTCGCTCCGTAATACTCGTACTTGCAAGAATCTGGATTTCATATACAGAATACTGTATTATAGCTTTTTTTACAGCAGAGCACAGTTTTAATTGGTTTTTTGAATCTTCTTGTTTCCGGTGTGAAATGATCTTGATTCTCGGTGTAACCGCTTCGGGCAAAGGCACTCTGGCCTTTGAACTGGCTCAACGATTCAATGGTGAGATCATCAGTGTCGATTCCATGAAGGTCTATAAGCGTATGGATATTGGCACCGCCAAACCATCCAAAGAACGCAGGCAGGAGGTACGGCACCATCTGATCGATGTAGTTGAGCCCAGTGAGGCTTTCAGTGTCGATCAGTTTCTCCATCATACGAACCGGGCGATAGAACAAATCCAGGCCGCGGGTAAAGCCGTTATTGCGGTTGGGGGAACGGCGATGTATATCAAAGCCCTTCTTTATGGCCTGTTCGAAGGACCCGGCAGCGACGAAAAAATCCGAAATCAGTTGGACGACAAGATTACCCGGCAAGGTCTCCATGCCCTATATACAGAATTGGCCCGGATCGATCCGGCTGCCGCCCGGCGTATCCATCCAAACGATACCCGTCGTATTGTCCGCGCTTTGGAAGTCTTTGAACTGACCGGAAAACCCATTAGCTTTTTCCAGCAGCAATGGGAAGGGCCGGAAAAACACTCCTGGACGGTAATCGGTTTGCGACGTGAGAAAACACAGGAAAGCGGCCGCATCAACCGGCGTGTCAAGCAAATGATCGAACAGGGTCTCGCCGAAGAGGTCCGAGCCTTGCTCGCTGAAGACAAACCGCTCAGTTCCCAGGCCCAAGCCGCTATCGGATATGCCGAAATGATCGAACATCTGCAGGGAAAAATGAACTTCGATGACACAATAGAGCAAATCAAGATCAATACCCGAAAGCTCGCCAAGGCACAACGAACATGGTTCAAGACCTTTCGAGGAGTGCACTGGATCGACATCACCGAACAGGATACCCTCGAAATCATCACGGCCAGGGCTGTCTCTGTTCTTGCCGACAAACCTGAAGAAGACGACAGGTAAAATAAAGGATAGGCTATTATCCTGCGCCGGTTGATCATTTACAGAGGATTCCCCAGAAAGAAAAACCCATGACTCAAGGGCCGGTTCCGGCCTCCTGGAATAGTTTCTGTAAATAAAGATAGGGAAAATTGCGGTCGAAATTCAGTCTCTCAGCCAACGAAAAATAGACCTCCCTGTCCTGCGGGAAGCGGATTCCCAGCGCCGCCAGCGCAATCCGTTTCTGTGATGGATGAAGGGATAGCAAACAGACCTGTGAAGGATCGGGCCCCTGTTCCAAAACCAGATACCGGCTATATTCCTTTTGTTCACGATAGGACTTCTCTAGCAGGTCAATCGATTTATCCAGAAACAGGACCGCTTGTTCCGGGTTGCCTCGTCGGCTTTCGTAGACATACAACAGCAGGTGCTCAAACGGATCTTCCAGAAGCTCGACAAGATTCGGATCGGCCGGTTTGCCACTGCTGACCACATGCTCCAGGCGATAGGTCGGCATGGAGGCCTCGGATGTCAGATTGGCAAAGATGCGCAAATCCTGTTCAGCGTACGCCAGACGGGATCGAATCCACTTCTCAACAAATAACAAACCCGAGGAATCCGAGTCTTCCAGTTCCGTCTTGACCTGTTCAAGCCATTCGGTCACGGCTTGCCGGGCTTCTTCGCTTTTTCCGGATACTCCCAGCAGACAAATCCGTTCTCGAAACCAGTTCAAATCGTTGGCATCCTGAGCGATACGACGATTGCAATGTTCCAATGCATCGTCCCACTGCTCCAATGCCTTGAAGGTCTCGAACCGTGTATAATCAAACGAACCGTTTTCCGGTGAAAGAAGAACGGCCTTGTTGATCCACTCCAAAGCTTGTTCATATTTCCCCTGCATCAGTTGATAAAAGCTCAGTGCGGCATATCCATACGCACAAGGTGTATTCCCCTTTGTCGATTTGAGAAACCACTGTTCTGCCTCTATGGGATCGGTTAACGCCCTGCCATAGAGATATTGCAGGACCGGATTTTCCGGTTCTTTGTTCAGACGCACACGGTACTCCGTTTCCAGATCATGCTCCGGCTCACCCAGTTCACACGTCTGCTGATATAGACGATGCCATTCAATACGAACCGGCTCGGCATCCAGTCCATGCCGTACGGCCCGAATAAACTGCTCCGGCGTCGCTATCGAATAGAGCATATACAAATGATCCGGATTTTCAGGTTCATAAAGCATGTGATGAACCACAAAATCGACTGCCGCATCGGGACCAAGATAGTCGGAAACAATATCAATCATATGTTCCTGCAATTCCGGCTCATTCAGAACACGAAGACCATAACGGGCCTCGCGTTTTTTCTCGATTTGAATCTCATCGGGAAACTCACGAAACGCATAATCGATTCCCTTGAAGGAATAGAATGTTTGCCCCACATAGACCTTTTCTTCCGATTCGGGTGCTTCGGATACGCGCACCGCATACCAGATCTTTTCCCACAACAACGGCGCCGTCTGATCGGGATTGACCACCCAGGTGCGGTTGACAAACGGCCTGATCAGGAAGGGGGTATGAATCTCGCATGTAAATTCCGGGATTGCCGGTCCTTCACCAGTTGGCTTAATGGCAAGAGGCCCTTCCGCCACCGATACAGGAATCGCCCGCATAGGATCTAACACCACTTTCCTATTGTTTACAAGTACACTATAGGCCCGGTCCAGCCCATTCACAAAATAAACTGTCCTGTCTCTTCCTATATAAGATACAGCAAACAGGTACACAGCCAAAGCAATCAGAACCAATGCCGGCAAACCGTATTTGATAGTTCGACTGACCGGTTTTGGAGGGACCGGGACAAACTGAGGGGATTTTTTAAACGCTTTTCGTCCGATCGGCCGGCTGGTCATAAGATAGCGTTCCGCCGTTTTCCGCGTTTTCTTATAAACACCCTTATTGGACCCGGTCAGGGCGCCCAGCATTTCGGCCTGATCGAGCACATCCAGGGCCTTCTGGTGCTCTCCAATCGCTTGATATCCCTGTGCCAGATAGATCAAATGTCCTACTTTTCCCGTCAATCGCTGTTGAAGTATATGCTGCAGATAAAGATGGGCCTGATCCGGCTTTTCCTGCCCGATCAGCAGACAGGCCAATAGTTCCTTTATTTCCGGATCGTCCCCAATGTCCAGTGACATGCGAAAGAATCGTTCCGCCTCATGGGATTTATTAAAGAACAGATAACCACGTCCGGTCAAAATGAGCAATTCAACATTGTCATTGTGCCGCTCGGTCACAATCTGCGCCGCCTGCTCAAACAGCTTTTCTTCCCGAAGAAAGAGCAAATGTCCAATCGCCTCCTTCAGTTCCTCCGGATCATCCGCCTGCTGACGAAGTTGCTCATCGACCTGATCCAGCGTCTCGGCATGCTGTTGTTGCCACTTTTTCAACGGTACCACATAGTGTTTCGTACAGCGTGGACAATAATCAACGATCCGTTTTTTACCCAACGGAATGACCGGAATAAAAAGGACGACAACATAGAGTCCCGTATCATAAGACATCAAATCCACTTCATGACCGCAACTGTGACAAACGCCGTGCCGGACCTGGGTGTTTTTCTTGCCGTAATAATGCGTCCCGACCCCATTGACTGTCTGGGGCATAAAACCTCCCTTCTTAACCGTCGTTTCCCTGTTCCCTCACGATTAATTTACCGGATCAATCCGCACTTACCATTGAGGCCCTTCTGCCAGAATTTCCTGGTGCATGGAACGCATTACCTCAACCATCCTCTTAATCCGCTGCGGCTGATCCGGAGCCCGATTCCGTTTTTCCCGAACATCCAGGGCCAGGTTGTACAACTCAAACTCCGTCAGATCCGCATTGGCCAGCAGCTTCCAGTCGCCATCCCGAATTGCCACCTTGTTCTTGCCCAAGGCGCGGTTATATTGCCAATATAAAGGTTTGGTTCGTTTGACTTTTTTCCCTGTAAAGACGGGAACCAGACTGGCTCCGTCGAGTTCCCGATCCGATGGCGGATCGATGCCCGCAATTTCACATAATGTCGGCAAAACATCCACGCCGCAGACCGGCTCATGGCATTCTTGTCCCGGCCGTATCTTGCCGGGAAAGCAAACCATCCCCGGCACGCGAATTCCCCCCTCATACAACCAAAGCTTCATTCCCCGCAGCACACCCGGCGAACCATGCGACCGCCAGGAACCGCGGTACCGGTTCAGTGTCTCCGGACCGTTGTCGCTGGTAAACAGTATAAAAGTATCGTCTCTCAATTGCATGGCATCCAGCGTTTCCATCAGCCGGCCAAATTCATGATCCATCTGCGTCACATTGCCGTAGTACTCTTTTTGCCCACGCTCCCGGGCCTCAGGATACAGGTCCATAAATTCGTCTGCCGTCGCGATCGGCTCATGCGGTGCATGGAACCATACGAACAAACAGAACGGTTTATCCGGATCACGATGGGTACCAAGCCAGTCAATGGCCTCCTGGACAATGATCGTTGAAGAATATCCTTCGATTTGCCCTGTTTCCCGACCGTTGCGGACGAAATTAACGGGGTTGTAATGCGTCAGCAAGGCGTTATTCTGGGTGCTGAACCAATAGTCAAAGCCGTGATCGTCCGGTTGGGGCTGCTCCTCGGAATTGAATTTCCCATTGCAATGCCATTTGCCCACATGACATGTCTGGTAGCCCGCCTGTTGCAGAAGCGTTGCGACAGTAACCTCCGAAGACCGCAGATGCATCGGATGGTCATTCGGGATCCAGTCATACACTCCTACACGATTGGGTGTCCGGCCCGTAAGCATTCCCACCCGGGCCGGGGAACATACCGGCGCCGCTGAATAACAATCCGTTAGCCGCATTCCTTCCCTGGCCAATGAATCGAGATGGGGCGTTTGGATTACTGTATTCCCAAAACAGCCTAAGTCCCCATACCCCAGATCATCGCATAAAACAACAACAATATTAGCCCTGTTCCCGGACCGCCCTCTCAGAGTACTCCCGCATCCAGGCATAGTCAAAGCCGCCATGCTCCATCCCATCCATTTCAGAAAAGCCCGCCGTGAGTATCGGTTTGTATCCATTCTGCTTATCCTCTCCGTGTCTTTGATCGCAGCGGATTATACTGCCACACGACATTGGCGAAAATGGCAAATCCGCAGAAAAAGCAGGATTACCTGTGTAAAACGTTTCATGAAAGAAAATATGTGCCGAATCGTTACAAAAAATACATTCATTTCCGATGCAGAATAAGTGTTTTTACAGAACATCGAAGGGATCCCTGATCCCGTATTTTCCGGTTTATAAATTGACGAGCCGATAGCCTGTATTCCGCACGGTTTCTATGCTGTGGCTATAGGGGCCCATTTTCTGTCGAAGGCCGGCAATCTGAACATCCACTGACCGAGGCGATGCATCCCCATTGCCGCTAACCTCGCTCAGAATGGTTTCACGGGTAAACACTTTCCCCGGTTGATATGCCATAAGCTGCAACAGCTTAAATTCCGCCAGCGTCAAATCCAGTAATTCCCCTCCGAGAAAGGCTTCGTATCGTTTGGGATTGACTACCAGAGAACCGACACGGATCATCGTGGCATATTCTTCGGCTGTATCCTCCTTGCGGCGTAAAGCAGATCGAATCCGAGCCAGAAGCACTTTGGGGCTAAACGGCTTGAGAATATAATCGTCCGCCCCCATTTCCATCCCCAAGGCGACATCCTCCTCATCTCCTCTTGCCGTCAGCATGAGAATCGGAATATCTTTCGTCTTTTTCTCAGCTTTGAGACAACGACATACATCCAATCCGTCAATTCCAGGAAGCATCAGGTCCAGAATTATCAAGTTAGGTTTTTCATTACATGCAATCTGAATCGCACCTTCCCCCGTTTCGGCCACAAGCACACGATATCCTTGCCGGCTTAGATTGTATTGCACCAACTCCAGGATGCTCTGCTCGTCGTCTACTACCAATATCGTTTCATTTGCCATAATTGCATTCCTTCGTACCTTCTACAAAGGACATTATTTCAGTGTTCGGTTAGCATTTGATTAGCGACCGGTTAAAAAAATGCCAGACAGTCTGCTATTATGGAAACAGATCGTCTTTGGAGGGATATGAAAAGTTGAGATCTGTAGTCAACCATGGTATTATCGAAGGTGCAGTCTATATAATCAGTCGTTTTGGTATTATTAGGAGAAAGGCGAGGTTTTTTATGTCTACGAAGAACCGTCTTCATAGAATGAATGCTCTTTCCTCTCGAAATTCGAACCCCCTTATTAGGAATGTTTTCATAGTATTATTAACAATATTTGTTTTCCCCTTTCAACTTTATGCCCAAGAAATTACTTCTTTTCCCAGAAGCACTCCTGAAGCGGAGGGAGTTTCATCGTCTGGAATTATTAATTTCCTGGATGCAGTAGCAAAAAGCAAACATGAGTTCCATAGTTTTATGATGCTGCGACATGGAAAAGTCATTGCCGAAGGCTGGTGGAGTCCTTATCGACCTGATTTGAAACACACCCTGTATTCGACCAGTAAGAGTTTTACCGCCACGGCAGTGGGATTTGCTGTGGCTGAAAAAAGGCTTACCGTCGATGACAAAGTCATCACCTTTTTCCCTGACGATCTGCCCGAAACGATCAGTCCCTATCTGTCTGAGCTTCGCGTAAAGCATCTGTTGAGCATGAGTGTCGGACATCAAACCGATCCGACATGGGAAGTTGCCGCCAATCATGAAAACTGGGTAAAGGCCTTTCTGGCAACTCCCATCATTCATGAGCCTGGAACCCGGTTTTTGTATAACTCCGTCGCCACCTACATGTTGTCCGCGATAGTCCAGAAAGTGACGGGGGAAAAGATCGTTGACTATTTAAAGCCAAGATTGTTCGACCCGCTGGGGATCCAGGGAATGGACTGGGAAACGGACCCACGCGGTATCAATACAGGCGGCTGGGGCCTGCGGCTCAAGACCGAGGACATGACCAAATTCGGCCAGTTGTTCCTGCAAAAAGGAGTGTGGCAAGGCAGGCAGATCCTGCCGTCTGCATGGGTGGAGGAAGCGACAACCATGAAGATTGAGCAGGATCCTGGCGCTCCACAGGCCAGAAAGGACACCAGCGACTGGCTCCAGGGCTATTGCTATCAAATGTGGCGAAGCCGACATAATTCATATCGGGCCGATGGAGCATATGGTCAATTCATCATCATCATGCCCGAGAAGGATGCAGTCATCGCGATCACTGCCGAAACGCCAGACATGCAATCGGAGCTCAACCTAGTGTGGGAATACATTTTGCCTTCGATCCACACTGAAGCCTTGCCCGCCAATCCTGTAGAACTGCAAAAGTTAAACAAACAACTAGCTTCCTTGGCACTGCCATTGCCCAAACGTAATACATCCGTACTCGAATCAAAGGTTGCAGGGAAAACGTACGATTGTGATTCCGACAACGGAGGTCCTGACAGTATGGGCTTTGTCTTTAAAGATAGCGTTTGTCATCTTGTGTTGGAAATAGACTCGGGTACATATCGTTTTACATTTGGTGCGGGGCAATGGAAGGAAGACGAGACGACGAAATATGGACCGTATCTCGTGTCGGCACTTAAAGGAAACCGAATGGGATTACCGCCTTTTAAGGTGGCCGGAAGCTATACATGGAAAAGTGAAACCACACTGGAATTGACGCTGCGATACATCGAAAGTCCGCATACTGAAACCATCCGATGCCGTTTTGAGGGAGAACTGATTTTCGTCGATTTCGAGAGTTTATTTAATGCCTCAGATAAAACAAAGACATTCAAAGGTGTACTTCATAAAGAATGAGACCATCGGAAGGAATCAACCGGGCTCAATTGTACCGAGCAAGACTTTCTCTGACACGAACCAATAGATTGTAAAGGAATCCGGCCGGAGCGCAAACAAAGGGCCGCAGGCCCAAAACACCGGGCCCCGGCCCTTTCGCGATTCGACAATCCTGCCGGCTAATTGCGCGAGCGGCTATTTGTTCTGATCTTCCAGCATTTTCTTCAGGTCGGCGTTTTCCCGCCGTGTAGCTTCCAGATCAAACATCATGTACTTGATGCTCACACGAAGATAATCCAGCGATTCCTGAAGCGTGCTGACGCTCTTGCGCAGCTTTTTATGACAGTTGCCCGTCTCCTTGACCAGGAGGATCAGCTTGTCTCGCTGCGGGGACGGGACTTCTCCGATTTCCTTAACCAGTTCGTTCAGCTTACTCTCGAAGCTCGCTTCATTCATGGTTCACTCCTTGCTTCTATCACCCTGGAATCAATACCGAATCCGTGAATTTATGCGACCTTCCGTGGCCCCCGTGCAATCCTTTGACACCAGATTGCATCTGCTGCACTTTCATATCACCCCCAGCCCCTGGCTGTTTCATGCATTATACCAGATTCCAATCCCGATTGCAAACAAATCCCGCCAAAACCCACGGAAATGCCGCTTCCACATCATAGAATGGTCGCTCCCTTTATTATCGGTCTTTCCTTGCTTTCTTTGTAATGAAGCAACATGGCAAAGGGAAAACCCGGATAGAAATCGACAGGATTCCCTCCCTTTTATTCCCCGGAAAATTCGCCTCCCTGTCCTATTTACAATATTCCTTAACAGACGTAAGAATACCACTTTTACCCACATATTATTGAGTCGCTGTTATAGATTAGAATTGTCTTTAAATCAGAGCAACACACAGACAAAATGGTTATAAAAACCAGGAATAATTCTCAAAAACACCTCTTGCAATTATGTGTATAGGATAGATAATCATGGCAAACTATATTTTTATTTTAAGATTACGGAGGTCATGGCTATGAACTTAAGTATGTCTACTGGTTATGGGATGATTGCGGCAGCACATGTCGCCAAGAACAGCAAGGACGGTCCTGTGCTGGCCAGCGCAATTGCCAAGGAGTATGGGATTCCAACCGAATATCTGCTCAAAATCATGCAGCAACTGGTACGAGCTCAGGTCCTTCGCAGCAAGCGGGGACCCCGAGGCGGATTCAGCATGGCCAAGCCGGCCAAGGATGTAACCATGCTGGAGATCATCGAGGCAGTTAACGGGCCGCTGCGCGGCCATCTGGAGATGAGCGAGCAAACAAATAAGGCTCCTTTCAGCGTCAAGATGGAAGAAGTCTGTTACAAAGCCGCCGATCAGGCAAGTAAGGTTCTGGCCAAGGCCAAACTGGCCGATATGCTGTAGTCTGATCCCGGCAGCTCATGGAATCGAATGTTCCTCTCCCAAAGGGAAGGATCGTTTGAGCCCGGAAACAAGGCGTCGAATGGGTGGATTCGACGCCTTGTTTAATTTATCGGGAGCATCTTCTCGTCGCAGGGGACAGCACAATAACGAATCCGTAACCGTTTACAACCTCTGTCGATGCTCGTCGTTCGTCTTATTCCACACCGGGCTGCCAAAGATATAAAAACTGGGCTTGCCCGGATTGCAGCCAATCGGGCAGTTCGATATTCACCATCGGATTGATTTGCGGTCCCGCCGCCGATCCGTAGACCGATGTGATCGAGCTGGAAGGTCGGTGATACATCACGACACGGACTTTCCGGAGATTGGCCCTTTCTTTAGCCCACACAATAGCATCCTCCAGATAACCGGTGCGGTCGATCAATTTGTTTTCCTTTGCCTGAAAAGCCGTAAACACCCGGCCATCCGCCAATTCTCGAAGCTGCGAATCGGTCAATTGATTCCGATGTTCTTGAACCACTTCCAAAAACTGCTCATAAAAATCCATGATAATATCGGAAAGGACCTTCTGCTCCTCGCTGGTCAACTGCTTAAACGGGGATGCTATATCCTTCAATTCCCCGCTCTTGATGGCAACCGCCCGGATACCGATCAAATCCATCGTCCCCTTAAAACTGACCGTCTGCATGATCGTGCCGATGCTGCCAGTTACAGCGCTGGGCTGGGCAATAATTCCATCGGCCCCACAGGCCAGATAATACGCCCCGCTGCACCCCAGACTCATTATGCATGCAAAGACCGGCTTGCCTGTCCGAAACTTGAAATCGAGCAGATGATGATACATGGTATCGCTGGCCGACACGGTCCCCCCAGGCGAGTTAATCCGCAATACAACTGCTTTCACTGAAGGATCGGCCGCAGCCTTATTCAGCTTTTCGACAAAGGTGCTGACAGAACTGTCCTCGGAGCGCAGCCAGTTCCGCTGCGGCTGATGAGAGAGCATCCCATCCACATCGATCAGGGCAATTTTATCCCCAATAAAGAATCCTTCATCCCGCATGACTTCGGTTTCGACCAGGTCCCGGCCGGGTGAAACCAGTTGTACCTGAAACGCCGCCGGGCCGCAGCCGATCGAAGGCAACAAGAGAGTCAGTGTAACAAAAACTGCAATACACGATTGTTTACACATGTATCAATCCTTTCGTGATATTCCATCATGAGTTACGCTTCTTCCACCACCTTCCAACCTATCGCGTCGGCCAGTGCAAAGATTGGTTCTTTCAGATCACCGTAACAGGTCACACGATGCCAGCCCCATTGATCCCACATCGTAAAGAGCTTTTCAATATCTCCCACCGGCTCGACCGCCAGCTTGGTTCGACACGCCCGATCATCCGGATCATTGGCAATAGACTTGCCCTGGTGGAAAATGATTTGCTTGCGGCCTTGATCGATCTTTCCCGTCGTAGTCATATAGCCCAATGGAAGAACCGACCGCACAGAGGCTCCCTGACGATCCTCCGAATGTGTCATGATCGTAAACGGATTGGTTGGACCTTGGGGACCAAAGACCTTGTTGGAAGCGACGCAATGGGCATAGATAATCTGCCGTTTGGAGGTGTCGATGACCGGATCGGAAATATACCCTGGTCGTCCTTTCGTCATGGCCGTGATCATAACCATTGTCGCCGTGGACCGGATATCGCATTCACAGGCCCCGATCAGCGCCTCATTATTCAATTCATGAAAGCCCAGACACGGATACGCATGGATGTGCCCGCCATAGAAGCCCCCCAGGCAATTGATTGTAATGGCATTGGCCTGATGTTTTTTCAAAACATTCTTCATGCCCAGATACATCGCGGCAGAGGTTTCGAGCGTATCGGGCGAAACATCAAGGACCGCTGTAGCGTTTTTCTGCCACCGTTGGGCGATCTCCCTGGATTGATCTTTGTCCGCCGCCTTCCATGCCTCGTTGACCTCCGCAAACGAGACATATTCCATGGGAATACCCATAATCGGCTCGGCTGGACCGGACTCCTGATTACGAACCGCCAGAATTTTTGCCGCTTTCAAACGTTCCAGACACTCCTTTGTCGATAACGTTTGCAGGTCATCCGGCCTGCAGGAAAGATCCCCCGCAGCGGGTGTAGTGGATTTTCGTACCTGGGCTGTCGCAGTTACAAAGTCGCTCACCGAACCACCCTTCTTTAAGATCGAGAAACAACGAACCGCCTCGACCACATCCCGCATTCGTGAAGATGCCGCAAATCCCACATTGGGCGTCTGGCTGCGGAGAAAACCTGCGGTATATACCAGAAATCCGCCACTGCCGGCATACTGAAAATCGACATATAAAACCGGCTTGCCGGATGCGGCAATTGTCTGCACGACCTGGTTCCAGCAGTTCATCTGATATACTACATAGCCGTCAATATTTTCCGTCTTGTCTTTTTCCAGGATCTCCTTTGCCTGTTCCGGCCCGGTCGCCAAGGATGAAACTAACTCCAACTCCCGACACCGCCGGGTCAATTGACGATTAATCCGGTCCATAACAGGCCGAAAGTCAAAACCGACATTCGGCCAGTCGGGTCCGGTCTGCTGAGGACCGTGCAGCGAGTACACAATTCGAATTCGCATCTTTGCATCATCCTGCCCGGCAACGGTTTCCGGTAGCGTCAGCAGCGAACCCGTTGTAGCACATGCCGCACAACCGGCAAGAAAACGACGACGATTCATAGGACATGACATACATAATGAAATCGATTTATGCATCTTCATAGATTCCTCCCGTTACTAAAATTCCAGTCCGGACTCTTAACACCGGACTGATCAGGATATTTGGTAACTCTTTCATAAGAGATTTTCATTGTATCCGAGAGCACAGCTATATTCAAGCAAAGCATGGATTGCTTGTACTTCATTTTTGACGGAAGATCCAGTTCTCATTAAACCGAACATATTTGATCGTCTTGTTCGGGGCTTCATTTCGATCATTATAATGGTAACTGTACACAACATGAACATTACCGTTCTTTCCCTGAATAATCGACGGATAGTGGCTTCGCGTAGCTATGCTTTTTTCTCGAAGGTCCCTCTCCAGATGCCTTGTATACGGCCAGGTCTTTCCCTCATCCGTGGAAAGCGATACAGCAAGGCTGTGTCGTCCATCTTCCGTATCGTTGTATGCCAGGAACCAATGTCCGTTTCGCAAAGTAACAATATCAGCACCCGATCCCGGATTGGGCAGGGAAGAATCCCGCACATTGGTCCAGGTTTTCCCTTTATCACTCGATGCGGACACATGAAGACACTGGGGAGGCGGACCGTTGTCGCGCATATAGGCCACAAGACCACCGTCCGATTGAATGGCAATCGAAGGCTGAATATTTCCACCGGCTACCAGCGGTTCGCTGAACATCCATGTCCTGCCCAGATCATCTGTTATCGCCATCAGGGAAAAACTGAATCCATCCGAGTACAATGGAACGATCATTCGCTTGTCGTCGATAATGACAGCCTTGTTTTTCGTCTGCCAGCCCATCCGCCGAAAGTAAGGATAACCCAACTGCTTTTCCTCACGCCCGCCGTCCGGATTGACAAGGATGCCCTTACGGACCATATCCTCGCCCCCCGCCTTGGCAAGCAGCTCCTCCTTCCACTGCTGCCAGCGCAGTTTCAAGATGGCCCGCATTGCAGAATCAATTCCTTCGGACTGGCTGAAAAGATATTTCCCGTAATCCTCGATCTGTCGTTTCATAGACAGCACAAATCGGTCATCGGGCTGGATGCCTCGTTCCGTGGAATCGCCCGGCTTAACGTGCAGGACATCCTGCCAGTCCCATGTCGGCGGCCCATCCGAATTCGGTTCTTCACAGATTCGATATTTGATCAGCGAGGTTTCCCATTGGTTCGCAATCACAGTATACCACATCAGCCAGAGCCGCCCCTTCGGATCGAGAAACAAAATCGGATTGATATCCGGAAAATCCGGCGTATCGGCCAGAATAAAGGGTTTGGACCATTTTGCCTGCCCAATCCGCAGCCGAGCCCCCATAATCCGCACATCGTCGGCCCATCGCTCGCCCGAACCCTGAAACCAAGCGGCCAGCAAATCCCCGTTTGCCAATTCGACAATGGTGGAGCCGTGTACATGTTCCGACACCAGGGGAAAGATCTCCAACGACTGATACCCATCGTTCGGACCGGCAAAAACACAAAATGAAACAATAAATCCTATGAAAATGAGAAAAAGGATTGGTGCATTTGAATCCCTGTATCGAAAAAGTGCTCCAGCCATTGTTATTCCTCCAACGTCTGAATTCTCCGTTACGTCAAAACCAGTATACCATAAATCAGACCGCTCGTCTTCACCCTCATGAACGAATATCTCCAATCAAGAACAGGATCGGTTCTTCGTAAAGCCTATAGCATCCTCGTCATTCTTTGACTACAATAGAAATGGATTCAATTTTCATAATACTATAAGGATGGATGTACACGATGAAGATCAATCGCTTTTTGGCATGGGTGGGTATCATGACAGCAACCATTCTCACAACGCAAACCGATCGGGTACAGGATGCTTTTCGTGCGGCAATTGCCGTGCGCAATGTGACTCCCGATCCCCTGCTGCCCGTCTCCGGTGGCATCGGGCCTTCCAAACCGACCAACCGCAAACACGGAGAATTGACCGTACGTGCCCTGGTTCTGGAAAGGGATGCGGTACGTGTGGCAATCTGCAGTATTGACTTTCTCGGCTTTCCCGGTGTGCTGTGCGACAGAGTCCGCCGACAGGTATCCGATTTTCCCGCCGAAAATATCATCATCGGGGCCACGCACAATCACAGCGGACCGGACTGTTACGGATTCGCCGACGCTGCCGGCAAAACCGGGGCCGATTTGAAATATCTGGATTTTGTCTGCAGCCAACTTGTCGAGGCCATCCGGGAAGCTTCTGCCAGTCTGGAGCCGGTCTCGGTTAAGATCGCAACCGGCCAGGCCAGGGGAAAAATCGCTTATAATTACTACGCCCCGGATCTGTATGATCGACGCTGCAACGTCATTCAATTCATCAGACAAGACAGAAAACCGCTCGCAACACTGATTAATTATGCCTGCCATCCGGAGGTGATCGGCCCCGATCAGGGAATTCTGAGCCCGGACTTTGTTGGCCCTTTATATGATCGCATCGTCAAAGCCGGGGGCGGCATGGGAATCTTCATGAACGGCGCCCTGGGCGGAATGGTGACGGCCGACTGCCGAGGATCCAACGGCGAGGACATCCAAACTTGGAATGAATGCATCCGCATTGGACACACACTGGCAGACGAAGCAATCCGTATCGTATCGGATGCACCTATCCAGACCGATCCGATTCTGTACTGCACTGCTCGAACCGTCGAATTCCCTATCGACAGCCCGATGATGATCGCCATCCTTAAATCTTCTCCGCTGAAGATGGAACTCAACGAACACGGTAAAATCGCCACCCAGGTCAACCTCGTCAATGTGGGTGATGCGCAGATGCTGACGATCCCCGGCGAAGCCCTCCCGAATATCGGCTTCTATCTCAAGCGAAAGATGCATGGCAAGCACAATCTCCTGTTCGGTATCACCAACGACGGTTTCGGCTATTTCCTGACCAAAGTCGACTGGGATAGTTTCGACCGATACAATTACATCACCCGCACTTCGCTGGGAGAAATGACTGGAGAGATCTTTATCGAAGAAGCACTCAAGCTCGTAAATGCAAGTCCCCGACCCCAATAAAATCCGGGGCGATGCAGGAGGGAAGTATCATGACATATACTCAATTTCGAATCAATCCATCCACCGGCATATATCGAAGCCGCCTTGTTCTTATCACTTTCATCTTTTTTCTCTTCCTCCTGACCACCATCCCGGCTTGTGCTGCGCAAGCCGCCAAATCGCAGGATGCTTCTTCACAGCCGACACAATACATGATCATAGTGACAGGCCATGAGCTACTGACGGGAATTTACGCCGACGGACATACCTATTTCCTCACCCGCACCCTTCGCCCGCTGGGTCTGGAATGTATCGGCTCGATGTCGGTCGATGACAGACGGGCCGATTTGCTGACCGCCCTGGACTTCGCCGCAAAAAAGGTTCCTCTGGTGATCATCACTGGAGGCCTGGGACCGACCGACGACGACATCACTCGGGATGTGCTCTCGGAATTCACCAACATCCCTCTGCAAATCAATCCCGAACTGCTGGAAGCGATAGCCCGCCGATTCAACACTACTCCTCAACTGGTCCGGGCCAATCTTCGCAGGCAGACCCTGATCCCTGCAAAAGGAACCTATTTCGCAAACAACAGCGGCACCGCCGCCGGCCTGGTCTTCGAAACACCCAAACAGGTCTTCATCGCCCTGCCCGGTCCTCCCCACGAACTCCAGCCCATGGTCCATAAGTCTCTTGTGCCCTATCTGAGCAAACACTTCGGCACGCGCCTGCCCGGCTGCTCGCTCACTCTGCGATTCGTCGGCATGGGCCAATCCCAGATCGTACAAACCCTGCACGACCATGTCACTATGCCCCCGGATATCCTCGTATCCTCGCAGTTCAAGGGCGACCGGGTGGATTTCACCTTCTTCCTGCCGGATGATACGGAAAATGGTCGTCGACAACTGCAACAACTCAAAACACAGATCACCCGCTGTCTGGGCGACGCACTGTACGCCGAAGGCGAGCAATCCCTGGAAGAATGTATTCTGGACCTCCTCCAAAAACGCAACCAGACCCTGACGCTGTTCGAAATCGGCTCCGGCGGAAGCCTGACCGCCGCACTTACCCCGGCAAACAAGAATACAAACACCCTGACCGCAGCCTTCGTGGCGCCAACGGAAAGTCAAATGCTGGATCTGTTCGGAATTGATAAGTCCAATTCCAACTCGCAATCGACCCTGGAGATGTGGAAGCAGCTCGCCAAAGTCGCCTCCGAAAAAACCAAAAGTCCATGGATCATCGGCACGGGACAGAGCCAAACGGACAAGGAAGGAGCCGTCTACATCCCCCTGATCATCCAAAACCCGGACGGTCAAACAACCGCCGAACCAATCCGCCTCGGCGGCACAGACGAAATGGCTCGAATGACCCTGGTCACGCACATCCTGAACCGATTCCGCCATCAACTGAAATAAACAATCGATCATGAATTAACCGCTTGACCCTCCCCCCCTGGTTTGTATAATAAGCAAAAGTAGTGGATTGACTTCTGTGGAATCAGCAAAGTTGAATCCACACAATATGGCTCAAAACGATGGGAGGGCTGTACCATGAAAAAACGAGCTTTCACACTCATTGAGTTGCTTGTAGTCATCGCCATCATCGGCATCCTACTGGCCATCGTCGTTCCCGCCCTGAACAAAGCCAAGGAGGCCGCCCGCGAACTGATCTGCAAAACTCACCTTCGCCAATACGGTGTCTGCGGCACCCTATACCTGGAAGACAACGGCAACAAATTCCCGTTCCCCTGGTGCATCATATACGATCGGCCTCTTCTATTTTTCACCGAGATCGAATACCCTCATCACTGGCATGACGCCAATCATCACCCCGATGAAAATCCCGGCCAACTCTGGCCATACCTGGAAAACAAGGAAATCAATGTCTGCCCCGTCTTCGATTCCCTGGCCCGCTCCGGACGGGCGGAAGGTCACCAGAATGGTTGCGATGGAATCGCCATGGAACCTCAGTTCACCTACAGCATGAACTCGTATCTGGGAGGCGGACAGAAAGCGTATGCCCCGGAAGGACCGGAATATGCCGGAGGAGTCAAGAAGCTGTCCGATGTCGAACGTACCCCGGCACAGGTCGCCTTCTTCGGCGAAGAAAGCATGTGGATCATCAAACAACCGGATGGCACCAACCTCAATAGTGCCTATTTCAATGACAACGTCCTGCTTGTTAAGGGGACAGGTGATTTTATGCCTTCAGGCCAGGACCAGAGACCCTATGCCGACTGCCTGGCCTCATTTCACAAGACCAGTGATCTGGGCCGCAATTTCGGCAAGAGTAACGTCGTTTATCTTGACGGCCATATCGACCAAGTCGAACCGATCAATTCGTTCAATGCTACATGGGTTAAAAGAGGTTCCTGGGTGCTTTCGTACTGACTCACCGTCCGATTGACTAAATGCGGAGTCCTAAACGCGGGATGCCGCCGTTTCCATTGCCGCCACGGCAAACACCACCGGGTACAGCCGCTCATAATACCAAAGTCGGGCAAAATACAAACCGATCGCCGCCGGATAGCTCTCAGTCCCCATCTGTGTCGTCTGAATCAGCCATTCAATACCGCCGTCAATCGCCTGCTCGACTTCCCGGGCCAATCCCCCATCCACCTCAATCCGGCCTGCCACACGACCCAATCCATCGACCGCCAGTGAGGTTTCTTCAATGCTGGAAGCAGCGCCCTTTCCTCCGCCCCAGCCGCCGTCCTCATTCTGCACCCCAATAAGCCATTCGGCCCCGCGCACCAGCATCCCCCTGCATGGCTCGATAAACTCATCCGGCATACAACACAAATGACTCAGCACCCGCCCCGTCCCATACACCGGATTGCCCTTGCGGTCCGTGTTTTCATTCCCAAACCACAACGGCCTCCACGATCCATTCTTACGCTGTGCCCTCTCGAGGAAATCAATCGCCCGCTCCATCGCCCTGCCGATTCGTCTCTGCGCCCCACTGGTGAACTCATTGATCCACAATCCCCACGCCGCCAGCGCATGCGCTGTCAAATCGGCACAGCTTTGGTCGAACGGCAGCCTGCCCCACCCCCGGCAAAACGTCGGAATGCCCCCATTCCGGTTCTGCAAATTCACCAGCCACCGAGCCCCCGCTCGCGCTGCATCGCAGACCTGTTTCTCGTCTTTTCCCAAGCGATACAGCGCCACCAGAGCCCCGGCCGTATCATCCGCATCCGGCACGGCTCCCAGCAAATCCGTCCAGGCCCAACCTCCCGGCGCTGCGCCTGTAAAGGGATGCTCACGGACATGCTGTTGACCCAGCAACCAATCGCACAATTGTGTTTTATCCTCCCGCGTCAGCACATCATCCGCATTGGAAACCGATGTCAATCCATTCACCGCCAGCGTCGTTACCCACGTCGCTAGATTGGTATCGATCGGCCAGCTCCCATCCTCCCGCATCGACCGCTTGAGAAACTCCACCCCCCTGCACACCACCGGATGTTCCGCATGCCCGCATTCGGCCAGACTCATTACGACAAAACTTGTCAGCGGCGTCGCCTCCAGAAATCCGCCATTGTCCGGCTGCAGACGCGTCAGAATTCGCAGCGTCCGCTTACGCAAAAGCCCCCGAATCCATCGCATGATCGGATTGCGAGGCCTGCAAAAATGATACTGCACCTGCCCGATCGCAATCAGCGCCGGCAGCGCATAGCTGACCACCCCCAATCGCAGCCAGCGGAACAGCCGACGCGGCAGAGCGGCCAGCTCAAAAGGAAGCGGTGCGATTCTGCGCCACACATCGTCCCCCCGTCCGACCCGGCCAGCCATCGCACACATCGTCAAAATCGGAATCGCAAACGTCCGGTCGTTCCCATACACCCGCTCAATCTCGGCAATCACTGTCTCGGTCTCGATCCGGTCCAGATGCTTTCGCAGCCACAACTCGGCCTGCTCGACTGTCTTGGCATAATAATGCGGATGCTCCTCCACCGCCAGCGCAGACCAGCATAACAGTGTTGTGCTCAGATTGCTCCGGCTGATCGTCGTGTCCCCCCAGCCCCCATCCGGATTCTGATGATCGCGCAGCCAGTCCAGGCCCCGTCGTATAAACGCCTCATGCGCTGCCGCATCGACCATCGCCAGCGCAAACACCGCCGTTGCCGTGGAAAGCGCACTGCTGGAAAGTCTGCCTTCCCAGTACCCCTGCTCATTACGAAACGTAAGCAGTTGATCGATGAGATTGGCCCGCGTTTCCAGCAAACTCTGACGATCGACCTTCATCGTGTTGTCGGTTCTCACACAGCATCCCTGCTATCATCGCTCTTACAGGCAGCCCAATGCCAGCAAGCCGTAATAGGTGTACTCGCAATCGACGGTTTCGTCCAGCCAATTTGCACAGAATCCGCCCCCCGCATCCCAGAGGCTTTCAATATATTCGACACATCGCTGCCGGATCGGATTGATATCCACGCCCGCTTGCGTCAAGGCAAACAAAGAAACCGCCGTCGAAAGCAGATCCGGCACCGGCGCCAGCGGCGCCGCCACAAAGCCCCCGATAGCCTTGCATTGCCGCATCAACCATTGAATCGTTTCCGATTCGCAATCGCGCCCCAGACCCTTGAGCGTCATGATTGCCGCCGCCGTTGCCGGCGCTGCCCCATACTCTGCCCCGGCCTGAACCACATACCCCCCGTCGTCCCGTTTTAAAAGCCCCAGGGACTGCAGCACGCCTTCCGGCCTGGGCATCGCCCGTTCCATATCCTGATATACGCCCACCGCCAGAAAATTCGCATAGGTGGAGCCGACCTGCGCCCCGGCATGATCGTTATACCCCCCATCGGGGCTGCGATGCGCTTCGATCCGCGTCAAGAGACTGTCCACCATCTCCACACTCGGACTTTGCTCCACCGAAGCCCAGCATCGCGCCATCGCTGCCAGATGCACAAAGTCAAACATGCGCCCATCTTCAAACAGCTTGAGAAACTCGGCCACCAGGTCTAGATCGATTCCGGCCCCGCATGCCAGCGCCGCCTCCAGTCCGAACACCGTATAATACATGTCCGGCCGACCCTGACGGTCATGAAACCCGCCCAGAGGATCGGCCTGTGTCGAAAGAAACTGACGGACCGCTCGGATCGAATCACCCAGATGATCCTGCGCCTGTACCGCCGTCCAGATCATGTCCTGACGTATACTCATCGCAGCATTTCAACCGTTCTATATCATTGAATACCTTACACACCACACGACGCAGCAGCCCCTTCAACACGGCGTTGTCAAGCTCCTCCAGACAACGCAGAGCCTCGCCCTTATACCGCTCCAGCAATGCCATCGCCTCGGCAGGCGCCGACAACTGTTCGAACAACTCTGTCGCCCGGCGCAACACGGATGGCTCGGCCTTATGAAACCAGCATTGCTCAATCCATTTCCGATCCGGTTCATCGGCCCGCTCCCACGCCAGCGCCGCCAGAATCGAAGGCCGCCCCGCTGCCAGATCGCCCGGCTCCTCCCCGGAAGAAGTGTCGTCCAGATCGTCGCGAATCTGATACGCGATCCCCAGTGCATCACTATACCGCGTCAGCACCTCGCCGAGCTTGCCATCGGCCCCGGCCAGAATCGCCCCCAGCCGCAAGGCGACCTCAAACGCAGGCGAGGTCTTGCGCTGGAAAATGTCCAGCACTTCATCGACACGCAGCACTTTCGGCGCCCTGATCCATGCTAATTCCGCCCCTTGTCCAACGCATAATTGCCGATGCCCCAGCGCAGCGATCCGAAGCATTTTAACTTTCACTGAATCGCTTACATCCAGCTCGGACAGCAACCGATACCCTTCCCCCAGCAGATGATCCCCCACATTCAGCGCGATCGGCACGCCATACTGCTGATGCACCGTTTCCTTGCCGTAGCGCCGGCTGTCGTCATCTTCAATATCGTCATGGATCAGCGAGGCCTTGTGAAAACATTCCACGGAAACCATCGTCCGAACCAGCCGTTCGTCAAACTCTTCGCTGCGGCCCAGCAGGGCACGATAAACACCCGCCGTCAAAAACGGACGCCACCGTTTACCTTCCCCGCCCAGCCACTCCAGCGCCAATTGTTCGACATGATTCGAACAGCTCCCCAGCACAGCCTGCAGAGAGGATCGGGAAAAAGCGGCAGACACCCGCTCGCGAAGCTCGTCCACATCCAGCCAGTGTGCTTCGCTGTCGGTATTCAGATAGATCGCCTCCCACAACCAGTCCGTATCCAGCGTCGTATTCACACATCCATCATACAGAAGCGGAACCGCCAGGCCTGGCACGGCGCCGGCCTCCATATAGGGAAATGTCTTTTCCAGAACGCCCAGACAGCTTACTCCGATGACCGCCTCGATCTGACCGGATTCGATCATACTCATCACCACCGGCGATCCTTCGGCCACCAGTACCGCATACCCAAGCTGTTCGGCCTGGCTTTGTAATTCCTGAATCATACACCGCCCGCAGCCGCCGCAAACCAAACCCAGCTCATCAAAATGACCAGCGCAGTATTCCTTGTCCCGCAGGCAATTCGGCAGCAGCAACAGGCGACGTGAGTAGGGAATCGCCGCCACCACCGGCCGCCATGTCTCGTTGTTCACCAAAACCGCCGTAAAATCCATATACTTCTGGGTCAGTCCCGCCCGCTGCACCACCGCAACCGAATGACGGCGAAGCTCCTCCAGCGAAAGCGGCGGTGTAAGACGCATCTGGCTTACATAATCGCGAACAAACGCGATAAGACGATCCCGATGATCCTTCTGTTGCGGAATATTCTCCTGCGGCCCTCGACCGGGCAGTGTCCTGGAATGCGTGTTATCCGACATGGCGCACCCTCCGATTCAACACCGTTTCACGGGCGGCAATCTGTCCGGCGATCTGCACAAACTTCTTCCGCCATGCCCGTACTTCCGTCTTGCCCAGCACTCGCATCATCGCACGCTTGGTCCAGGATACTCCGCCGGCCCGCTGGTTGTCCCAGAACAGCTTTGGAACTTCACGGAAGTTGATCTCATAACACCTTCGGTATAATTCCAGATGATCAGCCCGCATCTTCTCCACGCGAAATCCCAGTCCCTGTCGTATCTCCTCATCGCTGAACGGCTCATAGAAAACGGGGAAGATCACCGCTCGCTGCTTCTCCAGATCTTTCACCAGCTTCAAGGTCGCCGCCACATCATCCGGCGTTTCGCCAGGCAAACCCAGTACAAGACTGAACACCGAATAAAATCCGGCCCTTGTCATCTTCTCCGCCGCCTCACGAACCTGATCGGCCCAACTGTCCGCGTCGAAGGGAGATATTTTGCCCCGGCAGTTGGCCGCCACCAATCGCCCGCTTGCGCTTTCCACACCCATATTCACCCACAGATAATCACAGCGGTTTTTCCAGGTCAGCAATTCGCGAATTTCGCGAAGCTGCTCCCGCGTCAACTGTGCCACTGACGATATATTGGCATGATCGATCTGCATAAATGAAAGTCCGTTCACTTTCCGCATTTCCAGCAGAAGTTGACGAAGTGCTTCAAAGTTCGGTCGGATCCCTTCGGCTCCGTAGCGGAAAAAATCCTCGCTTCCGCTGACCACCGAACGAATCCCATGTGCCACATTTGTTTCCAGGTCTGCGCAGATCAGATCAACCGGAATATGGCTCATCTTTTTATCCGCCATCGGACAAAATCGGCACCCGCGACCGCATCCCCGGCTCAATTCCACCGCACCCAGCAACGATGCCCCCAGGATCGGTCGAATCCGATCTACTGCCGTGCCCTGCTCGACAATATGCTCCGGTGTATCTCGTCCCGCGATCAGATCGGTAACCATCCCCGGACCGTGCTCTTCAAAATAACCTTCAAAAACCACGTCAAGACATTCCCGGGCCGTCCGGTCTTCGTACTGTCGCCATTGCCATGCGCCGCCGCCGCCACCGACCACTTTGAATCCATATTTCCGTTTGGCCCGCCCGATCTGCTCCAGCATCCGCCGCATCCATCGTCGCGTATACAGCTCGCCCGACCAGAAACTGGTTGTTGTCGTATTGCTCATCCCGTACCCCAGCGGATCGCTGCTGCTGACACAGACCACCTTCGTCCACGGCCCCAGCAGTTCCCCCAATTGTTCCGGTGTCGTACAGGCCACTTCCTCCGGTCCCAGCGGTGTATGCGCCCGAAGCGCTGCCTCCACCCGTCGTAATCCCAAGGGCACTGTAAGCGATCGTCCCTGTGAATCGGTCCCGACCGGTGGCGCTACAAAGTACCGCATTGCCGCCTCTGGGGTTTTGGTCGTCTGCATCGTCGCGAAGATCCCCTCGAACAGCGTTTTATAAGCCGCCGACAAGGTCCGATCAGCCACCAGAACCACTGCAGGATGGAGTGCCTTCTTATTCATCCGATGTCCCTTCACAAGGAGGATCTTCGCATGGCTCAGGCGCAGTTGCGTTACCCTTGCTGGAAAGTCCGCGACGATCCCGAATCCCGGCAATTTCCTCGGCCGACAATGATGCCAAGACCTTGGCAGGAATCCCCAGTTCTTCCTGTAATCGGTTTACTCCCACCTTTCGCTTCTCGTTGGCTTGCTGTTCCCGATCATCGTCTGTCGCGAATCGCTTGCCTTCCCCGCTCCGCGTACGAAGCAGTCGGCGCATCTGATCCGCCGTAAGCCCTTTGACTTGGCCGGAGGCTCGTTCGGCTGCAAGGGCATCCTCATCGACCACATCCCCGTTCATCGGACTATCCTCGGACTTGGGAAAAATGATCGCTCGTTGCGGACATACCCGCGCACAGGCAGGACAATATGTCTTGCACCCCGATGGCTTGACCACCCGCACCTTTCCCTCAACATCCAGACCAAACACCCCGAACAGGCAGAAGTTAAAACACTGCTTGCAGCCAGTGCATCGTTCATAATCGATGACCGGATACCACGGCATCCACGGCCCATCCTTTTCAAGAGATCCGCTCATAGAGCCTTTGGCACGTTCTTCCGCAAGAAGCTCGGACACAATCCGATCCGGATCCATGGTGCGCATATTCCATACCCGACCTCCATCCGGCAGATGCAGAGCCAATCGGGAAAACAAGGATTGGATCGTCCGCTCATAACATGCCACAATCTGCAAACTCTCGCACTGCGCCCACTCACCCATGCGAGGATCTCCGTCGGCAGCAAGCTTGCACAAATCCCCCACTGCCTCGAAGGCAATCCCCTCGCTACGCAGCGCTTCGGCGATCCGGCTCTTGACCTTTCTGTCAACCACATCCGAATACGCACAGTTACAGAACAGGATTTTCGCCTCTGTTCCCACTGGATACCTATGAATAGCAAACACCACCAATAGTTCTAAAACACAGAAAAATAGGGCGGTCCATGTGCCCCGCCCTACTATCTTAGCGAGTTCGGATGGAAATGCCAACCCCGATCAATCAATTGTCCACAAGGTTACCGTATCCTGATCCTTGATAAAAATCCGCTTTCCCGAAAGCACCGGATAGGCGTATGTCGAAGTATCCGACACCTTGATCCGGGCCAGTTCCTCATATTTCTCGCTACTGGGCTTGAAAACCATCAATTCCCCACTGCTGGGCAGCGCCACCAGGCACGAACCGGTATTGACAATCTCCCCGAATCCACTCCGATCGTACGAAGTCGAATCGACCCACTTCGTACTTCCCGTCTTGGCGTCGAGACAATAAAAATTCCCAGTGTTGGAAAAACCGAACAGCATTCCGTCTTTCAACACCGGTGTATTATACTGCGGGGCCAGATCCTCATTCTTCCAAATCTCTTTCACTGTAAAATCACCACCTTGCTTTTCCACCTTCACCGCAAAGGTCCCGCGCCCGGCGCCCGCATAAATCAATACATCTCCGTCCACAATCGGGGTTACCGAATTGTATGATCGGCGTACCGGTGCGAACGGAATGCTCCAAAGCAGCTTTCCATCGGCAGCATTCACAGCAACCACACTCTTCTCGGCCAGCGTCACGATCTGCTTGACACCTCCCTCGTTCCACAATACCGGCGATCCATAATCCGGCCCTTCGCCACCCCAGCTCCATTTCTCTTCGCCTGTAGCCAGATCGTAAGCGATCATGGCCCCGTTACCAACTCCGCCAAGATGAGCGATCACCTTGCCGTCCACAACGATCGGTGACATAGAGGTAAAAAATCGTGGTACTGTCTTGGGAAACGGATCTTTTCGCCACGCAAGTTCACCCGCCTTCGCATCCCAGCACGATAGCACTCCGCCTACGCCCAGCGCGATAACTTTGCCGTTCATCACAATCGGCGTACTCCGCGGACCGGGAAACCGGCTCGCCGGACCTGACACCGACTGTGCCTCATAGTGATCTTTCCATATTTCCTTGCCGTCTCCAGTATTCAGACACAACATCACCTCTTCATTACCCTGTCGGGCAAACACATACAGTTTTTCCCCCACTAATACCGGTGTCGAACAGCCTGTCCCTACGTTCACACTCCACTTCTGCATCAGCTCCGCAGGCCATGTCTGCGGAGTGGAAAATGTAGCGACTCCATCTCGTTCGACTCCACGCCATTGCGGCCAATCCTGTCCAAACACCAGACCCGTCGCCAGCAAAATCAAACACCCTGTCAGAACAATCCTGTTTCCCATCTCTTGTGCCTCCACTCAAATTTGAATTACCTACGTTCCATCCCGTCCCTTAGTTCTGCTTGGACGGTTCCCTTTTCCATCTATGCCGGATACCCTACCGTCTGCGAAAACAACACCCTCTGCTCAGGGCGCAGTTTGAAAATCCGTTTCGTATTCTCCTTGTCACAATTATGAAACCATGCCGCCAGACCTACGGAAGCGGCATATAAATAGACATTGCCCGCAATTAAGCCCGTGGCAACATAATAATACGATTTCTGCACTTCCGGATCTTTCAGCCCAGGCTCTTGAAACGGCGCATTTGCATATTTTGTCAGATCCACAACATAAAAAATATTCACCGGAGACGTCGCTGCCGCCCGTCGTCCGGATCGCGCCCGGTGGTCTCCTGACACAACCGGTACCAGCCGGTGAGGATTAGCCTCATACAGATATACACACTCCGGCAAGGCCACATAAAGGTCGATTTCCTGCGAATTACTCGCCGATGCCGCCGTCCGGCCTGGCCCCCCAAACGGTTCCCGCTGCCGGTTCACGCCAAACGCCGCCCAGAGCAGATTGCTCAAGATTTGTGGTTCAAGAACTTTGGAACTGACATTCCGGTTTGTTTTCCGCTCCCATAGAGCCCCAAGCACGCTCTTTCCTCCCTCTGTCTGCGGTTTCAACAATGAAATCGGCTCCAATTCCTGGGATAAGCCACGACTCGCCCCTGCCAGTACTGCTGCTGCCGGAACCGTTTTCAGGAAAGTCCTGCGATCCATTACAATAATCCTTTCAATAAAGACAATTTCCAACAGGCATAATCTGGATATTACCCTACCCAATAACTATACTAAGAGAAAGTACCCTGGAAGTCCCCTTGGTAACACATAAATTTTCCTAAAATTCAATATGGACAAGGTGGAATGTTCCTCCATTTTCCTGGCATTTATACTATTGATAACGTATTTCTATCCGCATGAAGCGAACGAAACTGCTGAATCTACGAAATTTGCTAATCCTTCTAGGGCTTTATGGTCTGTCCGTCACATCCCTGGTCACTGTCGCCGTCTGGAAAAATCCAATTCATCGGGCTATCCTGCTTATGGCCTGGGGATTGATCCTTTTCTGGTGCATCCTGGGCGGGCTTCTCTCCATGCTCCTGCGGCATCGTATCCGAGTTCTCGTCAAGAAAATCCCTCTCGCCTGGCAGCTCAAATTCATCCTCTTCTGCACTCTCATGGCCCTGCTCGAAGAAGCCGTCACCGTCACGATGACCAACTGCGCCCCCCTGTTCGGCGTAAAAGTCGGCCAGGCCTATATCACTGCATCAGCTAACTATCTCGACGTGGTCTGCCTGCACAGCGTCGTCGTCTTCGTCCCTATGTTCGTCTGCTGGGCATGGATGCTCGGCCGTCGTGACTTTAAACCTCTCCAGGTCATGGTTTTGTTTGGACTTACAGGAACCCTGGCCGAAATGAGTTTTTCCGGCCCGCAGGCCCTTGCTCAGGTCGGCTTCTGGGTCTTCGTGTATGGCCTTATGGTCTATCTGCCTGCCTTTTGTATCTCCCACGAACGAAACGCCAGGCCTGTTCGCTGGTGGAACTGGCCAATCTCCTTACTCCTTCCGTTTGTCTTCGCTATACCCGTCGCAGGCCTGATCCATCTGATCCACCCCGTAAAAATCCACTTTCCCGATATCGTTGCCGGCTAACAGTTCCCTCTCTTCTCAAAAAGAAATTGCTCAAAAATAAAAATTCCCCGTTACCGCCCCGTAAATTCAGACACTTCCCTCTATAACCATCACCCTCGGCCCCTGTCCAGGCGTCACTCCAGACCCTTCGGTCCGGGGGCCGATTTATTTATCCCGGATGATCTCCTTTGAAACACACAATTACCCTCAAATTCCACTTATAACTTGAAAAACGAAGATGGAAGATAGAAAATGAGAGTGGCTCTGAGCATCTGTTTTCTTGGATAATAAATCGATTTCAAACAAAAAATATGTAAACTGGATAACATGAAACGACAAATCCTGATATGGATTACCCCGGCCCTGCTGATCGTCATCGCTTCGGTCCTGCTATACCTCTGGTTCACTGACGATACCGCCTCCTGGGATATTCCCCAGCGTCTCCCCGGCGCAGACAACAAACCAGCCGACCTCGATTCCGTCGCAGGCCAGATTAAAATCGAAGGTACTCTCCAGACCTTCGTCGCCTTCGCAGACAAAATCCCGCCATTGCCGGAAAAACCCGACTCCTGGCCCTGGTTCCGCGGCCTAGACTACAACGCCGTCTGCAAGCAGGATACCCGCCTGGCCCGCACCTGGCCCGAAACCGGTCCGCCCATCCTCTGGTCGGTCGAACTTGGCGAAGGCTACGCCGGTCCGGCCATCCACGACGGCGCTGTCTACATAATCGATTACGACCGCGAAAATCAGCTCGACGTCATCCGCTGCTTCTCCCTCGACGATGGTTCCGAAATCTGGAGCTACTCCTACCCCGTCAAGATCAAACGCTTTCACGGCATGAGTCGGGCTATTCCTACCGTTACTGATAACTATATCGTCGCCATCGGCCCCAAATGCCACGTTACATGCCTCGACCCCAAAACCGGCGCCTTTAAATGGATGATTAATATGGTCGCCGAATACGGCTCCACCGTCCCTCTCTGGTACACCGCCCAATGCCCCGTTATCGACGACGGTAAAGTCATCCTCGCTCCTGCCGGCAAAGATGTACTCATGATGGCCGTCGATTGCGAAACCGGAAACATCCTCTGGACCTGTCCCAATCCGGACGGCTGGGTTATGACCCATTCCTCTATCCTGCCTATGACCTTCGCAGGACAAAAATTTTACGTCTACTGCGCCGGCGACGACAGCCGCGGCGGTATTATCGCTGTCTCCGCAGCGGACGGCTCGCCCGTCTGGAAATACACCGACTGGAAAGTCCGTACCAATGTTCCCATGCCCGTCCTTGTCGAAACCGATAAATTATTCTTCTGCGCCGGCTACGGGCAATACGACCTCGGCTGCATGATGCTCCAACTCATCGAAGACAACGGCAAAATCCGACCTGAAATGCTCTATACCCACAACACCGAAATCTTCAGCTCCATGCAGCAAACCCCGATTTTTTATAACGGATATCTCTACGGCGTCCGCATGGTCGATAAACAGCTTATCTGCATGGACCTTGACGCCAACCAGATATGGACCAGCACCAGCGCTGTCAAATTCGGCCATGGGCCCTACGCCATCGCCGACAATCTCCTGTTTGCCATGGACGACGAAGGCCTGCTCCGCATCGCCCAGGCCACCCATACCGGCTATGTCCGGCTCGACGAAGCACAGGTGCTTGACGGCCACGAATCCTGGGCCCCGCTTGCCTTTGCCAACGGCCGGCTCCTCGTCCGAGATACCACCCATATGGTCTGCCTGGATATCGCCGCCCGCTGATGCCTTGGTTGAAACTGTGACTCTGATCCCCTATAATGAAAGCTTTAAAACAGATTGATAGAAAGAACCGAATGCCCCGAAAAATGGGTAAAATTGATGCAGGTATCCTGATTGGCGTCATCATCGCAGTTGCCGCCATTGCCGGTCTGTCCGCCATCGTCTTCTGGGATACCACCGGACGTACAGGAAGCGGTCTGTCCAAAGACTATTCCTATGATATTGAACAATTCACAAAGGTCGATCCTGCACTGATCCGTTACAAACAGACCATCCAGTTCGACACCGGCCTCGTTGAAGCCCGCAATCTCGCTGTTGCTCCCGATGATCGCATTTATATTGCAGGCGACGAGCAGATCCGTATCTTCTCTTCCAACGGGAGACCGGCCGGTGTTATTGCTTCCGGGCATGTAAATTGCCTTGCGATCGATACCGATGGAACCGTCTATGCCGGTCGTGTCAGAGACGTGGCTGTCTTTCAGAGCAACGGAGACCTGCTGGCCAAATGGCCCGATCTGGGGGATCATGCCGTCCCAACCTCCATTGCCCTGACAGACAAGGATGTCTTCCTTGCCGACGCCGGAAATCGTGTCATCCTTCACTATGACAAGCAAGGTCAGAAGCTGGGCGAAATCGGCCACAAAGATCCGGACAAAGAAATCGACGGCTTTATCATCCCGAGCGGCTACTTCGATCTTTCTGTTGCTCCGGATGGAAAACTGTGGGTTGCCAATACCGGCAAACTGCGAATGGAAGCCTGGTCGGTTACCGGCGAGCGGCTCTTCTGGTGGGGCCGGCACGGCAATGAAATCGAAGCTTTTTGCGGCTGTTGCAATCCCACCAACTTCACAATCTTGCCCGACGGTAATAGTATCACCGTCGAAAAGGGCCTGATACGCATCAAGGAATACGATCCCGATGGCAATCTGATTGCTGTCGTTGCCGGACCGCAACAACTCGTCGATCCGGAAACTGCCACAAAAGATCTGAGCAGAGGATTCGACCTCGCCGTAGACGCAAAACATCGAATCATCGTCCTGGATACGATCAAAAACCGTATCCGGATTTTTGAAAAGAAGGACAATTCATGAAACAGAAAAATATAAATAAAAGCCGCCGCAAGTTGTTGACCCGCACGCTGCGGTATGCCACGGTCGGATTGATCAGTGCCGGCACCGCTGGTGCTGTCATCAAACGACGTCGTCTCCGCCGCGAAGGCAAATGCCTCAATCGAGGCATCTGCAAAAACTGTGCTGTCTTTGAGGACTGCGGCCTGCCGCGAGCCCTGTCCGTCCGTCAGGCAACGAAAGGGTGTAACCATGGCTGAACAAAAAACCAGTCTCGACCGTCGCCGTTTCTTTGGCCAGGGTCTCTGGGGCGCCTGCTTCGCAGGGATCGGCACAGCCGCGGGCTTCCTGCTCGGCAAGACAAAAAAACCGGAAACTCTTTGGCAGATCGACCCGTCCAAGTGTATCGCATGCGGCAACTGCGCCACGTACTGTGTCCTCGAACATTCCGCCGTGAAATGTGTGCAGGCCTATGCCATCTGCGGGTATTGCGATTTTTGTCCGGGTTATCTTGAACCCGGAGCCAGGCTCAGTACCGGAGCCGAGAATGAATTGTGCCCGACCGGCGCCATCGAACGCAACTTTATCGAAGATCCGTACTACGAATACAACATCATCGAAGACAAATGCATCGCCTGCGGCAAATGTGTCAAAGCCTGTGAGGCCTTTGGCAACGGTTCCCTCTTTTTACAGGTCCGTCATGATCGCTGTGTGAACTGCAACGAGTGTGCCATCGCCGCCGCATGTCCTGCTGATGCGTTCGTCCGCGTCCCCGTAGAACATCCCTATCTCCTCAAAGGTGTCAAGGATCACGCATGAGACAGCCTGCAAAGGAATCAAATAGAGATGACTTTGGTATGCAATTCTGTCACCCCGACCTTGAGCCGGGGTCCAGTTTTGTAGGGTGGGCTCTGCCCACGCTGTCTACTTTGAAATTTGAAATGTCAAATCTCAAAATCTTTTCCCGACGAAAAGCGAAAAACGAAAACCGAAAATCCCCTCAAATCATCAATCATCAATTATCAATGATCAATTTGATACTCTGCGTCCTTCTGCTCTTGTCTCCGTCTCTCTATGCCCTTGAACGCTTCCCTCCCCCCGATTTTGAGGGCGGATACCAAATGCCCCAGACTCAGGTTCCTGACGCTCGTCCGGCTGTATGGGAATACCTCGATGTCGCGGTCCTGTTTGCTGCTCTCCTGATCGGTACCTGGCTGGTACACAAAATACGGTCACGCCGCTGGATCGTCGTATTAATGCTCTTTTCCCTTGCTTACTTCGGCTTCTGGCGAAAAGGCTGCGTCTGCTCCATCGGCGCTATCGGCAACGTTGCATGGTCATTGGGAGATCCCGATTACGCTGTTCCTATTGCCGCCGTGATTTTTTTCGCCCTGCCGCTGATTTTTACGCTGTTTTTTGGACGCATCTTTTGCGCTGCCGTCTGCCCCTTAGGCGCGATCCAGGACCTTGTCGTAGTTCATCCGATTCGTATCCCTATGTGGCTTGAATCGGCCCTGCGGCTTTTCGCCTATGCCTATCTTGCCGCCGCTGTTCTGTTTGCCGTCACATCCAGTGTATTGCTGATCTGTCGCTATGATCCGTTTGTCCCCATCTTTCGACTGGGCGGTAGCTTTCATATCTTCATTCTCGGCGGTGCGTTGCTGATCATCGGTCTGTTTATCGGTAGACCCTATTGTCGTTTCATCTGTCCCTACGGGGTTATCCTGCGGCTGCTCGGCCGGCTTAGTCGAAAACCGGTCACCATCACCCCCGATGAATGCATTCATTGTCGTCTCTGCGAAGATGCCTGCCCCTTCAACGCGATTGAAAAGCCCACTACGGATTGGCCCGAAGACCAATACACAACCGATAAACGGCGACTGGCCTTGCTGCTGCTACTCGTGCCGGTCCTCATCGCAGGACTGGCCTGGGCCGGAGCCCGACTGGGCGAGCCCATGTCACGGGCCCATCGCAAGGTTCGTCTTGCCGACCGGATCTACCTGGAAAACACCGGACAGGTCAAAGACATTACCGATCCCAGCAAGGCCTTCCGAGGTACAGGCCAGACCGCACAAGAACTCTATACTCAGGCCAATCAGATCCGCAGCGAGTTTCGGATCGGCGGTGCTGTATTTGGCGGCTTCATCGGATTTGTCATAGCAGGAACGCTCGTCCTTCTGTCCATCCGCTGGAAACGTACGGATTACATCGCTCATCCCGGCGGCTGCGTTGCCTGTGGAAGATGTTTCGAATTCTGCCCGCGCGAACATTTGCGCCGTGGCATAATTGTCAATCCCGCAAAGGATACCAATGGATAATAAAACAAATACTGCAACCACATCATCCTCTCCTCCCGTCGCCCTCAGCGCGGCTCGTGCCGGCGCCGGTGTCGCCGCTGTCTTTGCCCTCATCATTGCCGGCTTTCTCATTGGCAACTGGATCGAGATGACCTTCTTCTTCCCTCGGCAGGAAGATCGTCTTCTCGAAATGAAGCAGGCCGTCGCCGCTGATCCGGCAGATGAACAATTGACATTGCAGGTTCGTCAGATGGATCAAACCCTTATGCAGAAGCGATTTCGCCGTCTTGACTTCTCTAAAAAGGGAGGCTACCTCCTGCTCGGTTGCGTGACGGTCTTGCTGCTCAGTCTCAAGTTCGCCCAATACTTCGAATATCGTCATCCTATGCCCCAGCCTCAACCGGATCAGACCGCCGAGCAGGTCCGTAGCGCCAAACGTGCACGCTTCTCCGTTACTGTTGCTCTCCTGGCCGCTGCCGTCGCCTGGATTGTAGCTATTGTCTGGCCCCTGGTACAGTTTGAAGCCCCAACCCTTATCGAGACAGGCCCTCCGACAATAGAAGAAGTCAATGCCAACTGGGCCACGTTTCGAGGGCCACAGGGGCAGGGTATCAGTCCTTATACAAATATCCCCATCAAATGGGATGCAGAAAACGGGACAAACATAGCATGGGAAACTTCTCTCAGGGGAGAAAACGGAGGCCCTGAAACATTGCCCGGTTTTAATTCGCCTGTCATCTGGGAGAACCATATCTTCTTCTGCGGGGCAACCAGACAACAGCGGCAGGTGTACTGCTTCGATCTGCAAACCGGTCAATTGCGATGGGCTCGCGATGTCCCCATGCTTGCCGTGATCGACGAGGATTGGGAACTGATGGAAGATACTGGTTACGCCGCCTGCACGATGGCCACTGACGGACGTCGCGCCTATACGATCTTCCCGACAGGCGACATTGCTGCTTTCGATATGGAAGGCAATCTCGTCTGGAATAAAAATCTTGGCTTGCCGCAAAGTGCTTATGGATACGCTTCTTCCCTGGCCATGTACGAAGACCTTGTAATCATCCAGTTCGATCAGTTTGAAGATGACGATGGTAATCCTCAATCCAGGATGATCGCACTGGACGGTGCGACTGGCCGGATGGCATGGGAAACCCCGCGCCCGGTTCGGGACTCGTGGTCTTCGCCGGTGGTGGTCAAGACCGCGGATCAGTTTCAGCTTATTACCTGTGCCGAACCCAGCGTCATTGCGTATAATCCTGCGGATGGTCAGATGATCTGGTCCGCTGCCGAGCTTATGGGAGATATGGCTCCTTCCCCTGTTATCGCAGGAAACAAGGCCTACTTTATTGAGGTCTACAATCGTATTGTCGCCGTCAAAACCGACAGTACCGGCAAACTGACCGAAGAAGCCTTCGAAACGATCGCCGAAGACGATCTGCCCGATATCACCAGCCCCATCACCGATGGTAAACTGCTCTGGATGATCACCACCGAAGGTATCGTGAGCTGCTGGGACCTCACCCCCGAATCCGTCTCCGATCCGTCCGAGCGTATGCTCTACGATCACGAGTTTGAGAAAGAATCCTTCTACGCCTCGCCTGTTCTGGCAGGCAGCAAACTCTATCTCCTCGGCAACAAAGGCCTCATGCACATCCTCGATACCGGCCGTGAATACAAGGAACAGACGCAGGGCAAAATCGATGATATGTGCTATGCCTCGCCCGCCGTCGTCGATGGAACGATCGTAATCCGTGGAATCAATAACCTCTGGTGCATCAAAGCGAATCCATAATGCAAGAGATTGACCTGACATACGTAGAGTCCTGTGTCGCCGAGATCGGCACAACCGAAGACAAGGTCCTGCCTATCCTTCAGGCCCTGCAGGCACACTACGGCTACCTCCCTAAACCGGCCCTGCAGCATGTCTGTAAAATCACCGACATCACACCCGCTTCGATCACCGGTATCAGCACCTTCTATGACCAGTTCCGCCATTCGCCCGCGGGCAAATACATCGTCCGCGTCTGCATTGGAACCGCCTGCCATGTCAAAGGCGCCCAGACCGTCTACGAAGGATTCCTGCGATACCTCAACATCCCCCAGGACCAGGACACCGACGCCGATCGCCTCTGGACCATTGAACGCGTCGCCTGCCTGGGCTGCTGCACCCTCGCGCCCGCCGTACAGATCGGCGAAGTCACCTACGGCCACGTCACCGGCGATACTGTGGGCCGCGTCCTTGACGACTATTTGCGCTACGAAGAAGCCAAGACCAAACGGCACGCCAAAAAGCAAAAGCCCGCCAAAGAGATTCACGACCAGGGTGAGGTCCGGGTCGGCCTCGGTTCCTGCTGCCAGGCCCGCGGAAGCGCCAGGCTCAATGCAGCCATCCAGCAGGCTCTCAGGCAGACCGGCATCCGCGCCCGGCTCAAGCATGTCGGCTGCGTCGGCATGTGTTACCAGACCCCCCTCATGGAGGTCGTCATGCCCGACGGCACAAGTCACATGTACGCACAGGTCGAGCCTGCCGATGCCAAAGACATTCTTCTTCGGCACTTCAAACCAAGAGGTCTGATCCGCAAGACCGGAGAGAAAATCTCGCACACTCTCGACAATATCCTCAATGCCGGCGCTCGACCACCCGTTACTCGCTACGGCATTCACGTCCGCGAAGGCCACGTTGCCGATTTCCTCGGACGACAGAAGAACATCGCCACCGAACACTGTGGCGCCATCAGCCCCACTGACATCGACGAGTACATCGGTTACGGCGGTTTTGAAGGCCTCCGCAAATCCGTCGAGCAGCTTACCCCCGAACAGATCATTGACGAAATCGGAATCAGCGGACTCCGCGGCCGCGGCGGCGCAGGCTTTCCCACCCATCTCAAGTGGAAAGCCGTCCGTTCCCAACCCGGAGACATCCGATATCTCGTTTGCAACGGCGACGAAGGCGATCCCGGCGCTTTCATGGACCGTATGCTCATGGAAAGCTATCCCCTCCGCGTCATCGAAGGCATGGCCATAGCCGCCCAGGCCGTCGGCGCCGAACAGGGCTTCTTCTACATCCGCGCTGAGTACCCTCTCGCCATCCAGCGCATGACCGAAGCCCTCAATAAATGTACCGAACGAGGCTTCCTCGGAGATAATATCTTGAATTCCGGCCGTAAGCTCCATCTTAAGATCGTTCCCGGCGCCGGCGCCTTCGTCTGCGGGGAAGAGTCGGCTCTGCTCCAGTCCATCATGGGCCGTCGCGGTATGCCGAAACTCCGCCCGCCGTACCCCGCCCAGAAAGGCCTCTGGAACAAACCCACACTCATCAATAACGTCGAAACCTATGCGCTCGTCTCCTGGATTATGCGCCACGGCGGTAGCGCCTTCGCCCGGTACGGCACCGAGAAAAGCAAAGGAACCAAGGTCTTCGCCCTCGCCGGAAAGATCGCCCGAGGCGGACTCATCGAAGTCCCTATGGGCATAACCATCGGTCAGATCATCCACGAAATCGGCGGTGGCATCGGCTCCGGCCTCAAATTCAAGGCCGTGCAGGTCGGCGGACCCTCCGGAGGCTGCATCCCCGCCTCCCTCTCCCACGTCTCCGTCGATTACGAATCCCTCACCTCCGTCGGCGCCATGATGGGATCAGGTGGTTTGGTGGTCCTCGACGAATCCGACTGCATGGTCGATATCGCCCGCTACTTCCTCGACTTCACCCAGCGTCAGTCGTGTGGAAAGTGCACGCCGTGCAGGGTGGGGACACGGCGGATGCTGGAGATTCTGGAGCGGCTGTGCGGCGGGCAGGGCAAGGAAGGGGATATCGAGGAACTGGAGCACCTGGCCAGACAGATCAAGGCGTCGAGCCTGTGCGGGCTGGGCAAGACCGCGCCCAATCCGGTACTTTCGACGATCCGATACTTCCGCGAGGAATATGAAGCGCACATCGCGGGCCGCTGTCCGGTGGGCAAATGCAAGGCCCTGATCACCTACTCGATCACCGACGAGTGTATCGGGTGCACGATCTGCGCCCAGCACTGTCCGGTCGACGCGATCACCATGAGACCGTACCAGGTACACGAAATCGACACCGAAAAATGCATCCGCTGCGGGGCGTGCAAGACCGTCTGCCCAGCCGATGCCGTGAAAGTGGAATAATCGCCAATGATCACGTTGACCATCGATAATCAGACCGTTCAGGTGGAGCCGGGCACGACGATCCTGCAGGCCGCGGCCAGGCTCGGTATCCATATTCCCGCCATGTGCTATCGTGAAGGCTGCGAGGCCTCGACGAGCTGCATGGTCTGTGTCGTCCGTGTCAACGGCTCAGCGGGGCTGGTGCCATCCTGTGCAACTCTGGCCAATGACGGGATGATCGTCGAGAGCGAGACAGAGGCGATTCGCAACGCCCGCCGGACTGCGCTGGAGCTTCTTTTGAGCGATCATGTGGGCGACTGCATGGGGCCGTGTATGCTCGGCTGTCCGGCGACAATGGACATTCCCAGGATGATCCGCCAGATCGTCGACGGCGATATGCTTGGCGCGATCCGGACGGTCAAACGCGATATCGCTCTGCCGGCAGCGCTTGGGCGGGTGTGCCCGGCACCGTGCGAGAAGATCTGCCGACGGAATCAGCACGACGGCGGGGTGGCCATCTGCCTGCTGAAGCGCTATGTCGCGGATATCGACCTGCAGCAGGCCGAGCCGTATGTTCCCGATTGTGCGCCTGCGGGGGGCAAGCGCGTCGCGATCATCGGAGCAGGACCGGCCGGACTGTCGGCAGCGTATTACCTGACACAGAAGGGCCATGCCTGCACTGTCTACGACGACCAGAAACGACCCGGCGGCGGGCTGCGGGCCGAAGAGCTTCGCGACAAGCTGACCGACGGTGTTCTCTATGAAGAGATCCATACCCTGATCAAGACGGGATTCGCCTTTATCAACAACACACGCGTTGGCACCGACATCGCCTGGCAAAGCGTGCTCGATTCGGTGGATGCGACGTTCCTGGCGACCGGCGGTCTTTCCGCCGACGATGCCGCCCTGATCGGCGTCGACATGAACAAGGACATGGTCGTTATCGATAAGCGCACATTTGCGACCAGCGTGGCGGGTGTGTTTGCCGGGGGCAATGTGGCCGGGCCAAAGCGGCATCTGGCGGTGCGGGCAGTGGCCGACGGCAAGGAAGCGGCTTTGGCGATCGATCAATTCCTGACGGGCAAGGAAGTGATCGGGCCCAAGCAGCCGTTCAATATCCGTATGGGCAAGCTCAGGGAGGGGGAGATAGAGCTGTTTTTGCACGGCGTTAATGAAGCCGGGCGGATCGAGAATGTCGATATCAAAACGGGCTTTACGCTCGGCCAGGCCGTCGCCGAGGCCAAGCGATGCCTGCACTGTGATTGCCGCAAGGCGAGCGCCTGCAAGCTGCGCGACTACAGCCAGAGTCATGGGGCCGAGGCCAACCGCTATCGCACGGAGCGCCGCCCGTTCGCGCAGCAGAGCGAGCATCCGGAGATCGTCTACGAATCCGGCAAATGCATCGACTGCGGTCTTTGCATCCAGATCGCGGCCCAGTACGGCGAGCCGCTGGGGGTGGCTTTCATCGGACGCGGCTTCGATGTCCGTGTCGCGGTTCCGTTCGATCAGTCGCTGACCGATGGCCTTGCCGCCGCGGCCCGCGCCTGTGCAGCGGCCTGTCCCACCGGGGCGCTGACGTTGAAGTGAAAAAGGGGGACTGGTACGTTCGTCCGACAGGACGGTTGTACCTGTCCCCTTTTTCAAATAGTCACCTGTAGGGTGGGCCGTGCCCACGCTGAATTTTTTTGCCACCGAGACCACAGAGGGAAATCAAAAACCGTCATCTCGACCGAGTGAAGCGAGCGGAGAGATCTCCCGATAAGCATAGAGAACAACAGTTATTGAAATTGATTCATCCCATGTTCCATTGCCCAAATCGAACGGTCTCCATGCAGGCAGGAGATTCCTCACTTCGTTCGGAATGATTCTATGAAAGCGCGTCTCCTGGTTTGGGGTAGAATGCCCCGGATCAGACAATTTTATGCGGGCTTGCCGCAGGAAGGAGACG
>JAFGPC010000218.1 GCA_016926155.1 Sedimentisphaerales bacterium | reverse complement strand
AGCGACGGATGCAGTTGACGATCCGCGCCTATGATGAAGGGATCGCTTTTCGGTACTCGTTTGCCCAACAGGAATCGCTGAAGGAATGTGTCATTACCGACGAAAGAGCCGGTTTTCAATTCGCCGGCGATTACCCCGCATGGGCAGCGTATTCGGCGCAGGGAAAGTATGAGAAGGTTCCGATCAGCCGGATCAAACCGAATTGTGAACGACCTTTGGTCGTCCAGATCGACAATGGCCCTGTTGTGGCGATCGGCGAGGCGGGACTGGTGGACTTTGCCCGGATGCGGCTGCAGCCCTCGGACAAATATGGTGTCCGTCCGATGTTAGGCAGCGAAGTCAAAGTCAAAACGCCCTATATAACACCTTGGCGGGTGGTGATGATCGCCGATACGGCGGGTGAGTTGATCGAGCATAACTATATTTTCGAAAATCTGAATGCTCCCTATGCGATCTCCGACACCTCCTGGATCAAGCCAGGCAAGGTGATCCGGGAAGTGATGTTGACGACCGAGGGCGGCAAGGCCTGTGTCGATTTCGCCCACAAGATGAATATGCAGTATGTCGAGTTTGATGCGGGCTGGTATGGGCCCGAGAATGATGACAATGCCGATGCAACGACAGTCACGCTGGATCCAAAACGGTCGAAGGGTCCGCTGGATCTGCACGAGGTGATCCGATACGCCCGAGACAACGGGATCGGTATCTGGGTGTATGTGAACCGCCGTGCGCTGGAAAAACAGCTCGACGAGATTCTGCCGCTGTATAAGAAATGGGGAATCGTCGGAGTCAAGTACGGCTTTGTTCGTGTGGGAGATCAACAGTGGACGGCCTGGATGCATGAGGCGGTTCGTAAGGCAGCCGCAAATCAGTTAATGGTGGACATCCACGACGAGTATCGTCCCACGGGATACAGCCGAACGTATCCGAATCTGCTGACCCAGGAGGGGATCGGCGGCAATGAGGAAATGCCTCCGGCCGAACAGAACCTGGTCTATCCGTTCACCCGATATCTGTGCGGGGCGGCCGATTACACAATCTGCTGGACGAATAACCGTGTTAAAAACACACTGGCCCACCAGTTAGCCGGTTCCATGGTGTATTATAGTCCTTTGCAGTTTCTGTTTTGGTATGATCGACCAAGTCAGGTAGAAGACAGGCCGGAACTGGAGTTTTTCCGTCAGTTGCCGACTGTCTGGGACGAGACGAAGGTGATTCACGGCGCCATCGGAGAATATATCACTATGGCCCGACGAAGCGGGCAACAGTGGTTTATTGGTTCCATGAATGCGATTGAGCGAAGAATCCTGTATGTGCCTCTTTCATTCCTCGAATCCGGAAGAACATACACAGCACACATCTACAGTGATGCAAGCCCAGAAGGGAATGACCGAACGGCTGTGAAGGTAGAGAAAATAACCGTGGATTCCACTGCTGTGATTTCAGTGGATATGGCTCGTAACGGTGGTCAGGCCATCTGGCTTGAGCCGATATGATATGTATTTTAATCCAATTTAAAAAAAACGATTTGAATCATCAAGGAGATAGATCATGGCCAAGGCGAAAAAGCTGGGAGAAACCAAGGTGGCTCTTCCAACAATAACGACGTTTGGCATATGTGCCGCGTGCGATCCGCGAATTGATCAGGCGGCCCGGGAACGAACGATCAATGTAATCGAAACCATTGCCGAGTCGATTGCCAAAGAAGTCAAGATGCCGGACGGTACACCGGTGAATGTCGTATGGTCGCCGGTGTTGATCGACGGGGAAAAACAGGCCGACATCGTCGCAAAACAGTTCAAGGATGCCGGTGTGGATGCAATTGTCTGCACGCCGGATACGTGGGCGTTTCCCCAGTTGACATTGATGAGCCTGCTGGCCCACATGCCCTCCGACATGCCCGTTAATATCACAGTGGGCAACAGTGCCCCCAAGCCGGGTGTGGTGTATGCTCATGCGGTTAACGGCGCCCTGGCGCAGGCAGGTCGACTGAGTCATTTGAATGTAGGTACCTGGCCGGATACCGGGCAAAAACCCAAGCCGACTCCGGTGACAATTCAGGCGCTGGTGGACTGGTGCTACGCCGCTTTAACATTTGTCGGGCTCAAAGGGCGGCGCGTAGTCGTATTCGGTCATGATTCGATGGGGATGGAAACAGCATTGGCCCATGTTAATGCCACACGACGGACATTCGGACTGGAAATCACCCGGCTGGATATGAAACTGCCCGCCGACATGCTCAACAAGGGAGCTTACAATGTAAAAGAACTCAAGGCTCTGCGAACGTGGTTGGAAAAGAGTCTGGGCAAACGGCTGGATATGGCACAGCCCAACGCAGACAAAAAACTCGACCAATCCCTGGCGATGTATCTGATCATGCGAGACCTGATGGCGGATCTGAATGCCGTCGGAGGCGGATTCATGAATCAGCTTGAGTGGGGCAGCGATCCACGAGGCATTCCCCTGCCGATCTGCGATTTGGCCGAGTCACTAATGAATACGACGTTTGACCACAACGGCCCCAAAGAAGCGATGCCGTTTGCCACCGAGGCGGATGCCCAGGGCCTTTTAACCATGCTGTTCAAGACCTGGCTTTCCGGCGGTAATCCGCCATTATTCATGGATTTTCGCAAGGTATGGGAACCGTGGGAAATTCAGGCTAAAGCCAAAAAACTGGGCGTCAGTTTTACGAAAAACACGATCTGGGCAAAGAAGGGAATCATCGATGGGGACAACAGCGGATCGGCGAGTCTGAACTGGGCGGGTAAACCGGGCGAATCGGCCGAAAAGATTATGAAAAAAGTCTCCATGCCGGGAGCCGAGCCGTATTACTTCCCAGGTGGGGGTAACAGCGTGACCTTTGTCTCTCCGGGTGGTATCGAGGGCATCGCCGGTCGACTGGCGTACAGTGAATTGTCTGGGATGTTCAGCCTGATCTGGGATGAAGCGTTTACTGTGGATCTGCCGGCCAAGCTGGCCTCGGCCGTAGCAAATAGCTCCAACGTAACCTGGCCGCATACGTGGGTAGTCCCCAAATATGCGGCAATGAGCGAATACAAACAATATGCACCAGCCAACCACTTCCATATGACATGGAATCTGGCCCCGGCCCGATTGCAATACTGGATGGATTTGACCAACGTACTCAGTGTCGCACCCTGGCAGGCTCGACCATGTCGGATCGAAGGCGTAGACCGGCCCCTTCCGTTGATGTACCTGATTAATGGTGGGGAAAATGCAACCAAACGTCTCCGAGCCAGAGGAATTTAAATCAGGATGTAACAAAAAACCTTCAACGGGAGGATCTTGTGCAAGGAATAAACAGACGCCAGTTTTTACAGGGCATAACCGGAGTAGGAATACTCAGTGGACTTGGTTTAAGCAGTTGTACACAGGCCCGTCAACTCACGGCCGGCAAGCGGCCCAATTTTCTTGTACTGATCACTGACGATCAGCGTGCCAATGCCATGGGAGCAATGGGTAATCCGATCATTAAAACACCCAATATGGATGCCTTGGCAAATGACGGAATCCTGTTTACCAACGCTTTTGTGACCACCAGCATCTGCTGCACCAGTCGGGCGTCAATCTTTTCCGGTCAGCATGCTTCGCGACATGGAATTTATAATTTCGGCACCCATTTTACTCCCGAACAGTACGCCAATACATACATGGAACAGCTTCGTCAAGCGGGCTATCGCGTAGGATTTGCAGGCAAATATGGGGTAGGCCCCCAGAAGGATCTGCCGGTCGACAAGCACGACTTCTGGCGGGGCTTTGCCGGACAGGGACGATATGAGAATAAAGACGCGGACGGCAATTTTGAGCACATGACCACACGGATGAAACGCTGGGCCAGGGAATTTCTGGATGGTTGTTCTTCCGATCAACCGTTTTGTCTATCGATCAGCTTCAAGGCACCGCATTGTCAGGATGGAGATCCACGACAATTCATCTACGATCCAAAGTATGAAGACTTGTACAAAGACATTACGATTCCTCCGCCGCCGGTAGGGATCGATCAATATTGGGAAAAATTTCCACCGTTTTTCCAGAGAAACAATGAAGGACGAAAACGTTGGGAGATTCGCTTTTCCACACCGGAATTGTATCAGCAAATGGTCAAGAGTTACTATCGGCTGGTGTTTGGAGTGGATACGGTCCTCGGGCAGATCCGTGAACAGCTTGACAGGCAGGGCCTGGCGGATAATACCGTTATTATCCTGATGGGAGACAACGGCTTCTTTTTAGGCGAACATGGTCTGGCGGGCAAGTGGTATCCGTATGAGGAGTCGATACGGGTGCCGCTGGTTGTTTATGATCCACGTCTACCTACCCGATTGCAAGGCAGACGGCGATCCGAGTGGGCTCTCAATATTGATCTGGCTCCGACTGTCCTTTCCATGGCCGGTGTGGATGTACCAGACAGGATGCAGGGACAGGACCTTTCACCTTTACTGGCCGGCAAACAACCCACGTGGCGCAGCGACTTTTATTATGATCATCGGGTCGCCATATCGACGATTCCGCAGTGTGAGGCCTTAGTCACAGAGCGATACAAATATATCCGCTATACACAGTCCGAACCGCTTCATGAAGAACTCTTCGATCTCAAGAACGATCCCCATGAAATCCACAACCTTGCCGGCGATCCTAGTCAGGCAGATCGGATAAAGAAGATGCGGTCACAGTTCGAGAAACGGAAAATACAGGCCAAATGAGACTTTTCGTAAACTGAAAAAGAGATTCACTTTCCTTACCGATCTTCCACTGATTTACGCAATTCACGGCAGGAATTGAAAAACTCATCCGGAGACATCTCCCGTAAGAAGACCAAGCCGCGGGCGGCACGAATTAACGCACTGGAATGATTATGAAACCATTCCCGTCCCAGGCAGGTCTTGATTTTTTGATACTGTCTGACCTGAATGCGCTGGGCCAGTTGTGAGAAGGGACCGTCAAATTCATAGCTGGGAAAGGAAGCATCCTTTTGTGTGATAAACGAATTCATAAATGCATCATGCATAATGGAAAACATCGCCAGTGTTACCGGCACAAAGACATTGGCCTCTGAGGGATCGAACCGAAACCATACATTGCGATACCCCCAGATTTTAAGGTCCTTCTTAGCCGTTTTTTGATGATGGACACGTATCGCTTCCGACATGGCCTGCATTACTTTATAGTGCGTATCCGGACCACTGGCCTCCGGATCAAACGCTACAGTAATTACATCGGGTTGGATTCTCTTCAATTCGGCAATGATCGGGGGTACATCCTGTTCCATAGTCGGTTCTTGCGTGAAGATATCGCCCGTATAAAAACCGAGGCGAAGATGATGAACATTCTGACATTGCCATCCATAATAACCCCAGAGACACTCGGCTTCCCACTCGCGACACATCCCCTTCAACTGCTGGATATCCTCCGGGTCCTTCTTCCCGGGATACGTTGTGGCAAAGTAGTCTTTCAAATCCGCAAGGCGTCGTTCCATATCTTCAAGGAATGTCGGACCGTACAGTTCGATTAAATTTCGAAGTATTCGGCGAGCACAGCCATCCGCTTTGTCGTGTTCGTTTTGTGCAGCAACACCATCCAGATATTGCCAGACATCTCGATTTCGATCGACCATATTACCTTGAGTAAAATAATTCTGCTCCAGCAGAGCCTTGAAGCCGGGTGTATTTATAAAATATTGTAAACCTGCTATCTGCGCCTGCATAAACTGGTTTGTTACAGAAGTAAAACCACTGGTTAAAGTCATGAAATGATGGGTGTTCGTAGATCGTCGAAAATGACGGATAACTTGTGCGAAATAGCCCAGCATGACATCATCATGATGGGGTTCCGTATGCAGAAAGCACTTATTTTTATAGACTTGTAAACCATTTTCAATTTTCGCGATCAGTCTTTCATGAACCATCCGGGTAAGCGTCGTCAATGATTCAGGACGCTGTTTTAAAACCATTCCTGCAAGGCGGTTTGTCCTACAGTCCTCTTCTGAAAGATCAAGTATCCGTTTTCGCCGCTCATAAGCCAGGTCAATCAGAATCTGTTCCGCATCAGCATCGGTAACGAAAGAGGACATTTTAAGAACTTGCACCTGCCGTTCGATCAAATGCGATGCTGCACCCCGTGTTACATAAAATCTTGCATTGGACAAATGCTGAAGACAGCTGGCGGGTGTGTTAATATGACCTGAAGATTGAATCGCTCCTGCAACCAGCGATGCCTTGGCCTGGCCGGCGGCAATGAGAATAGCAGTACAATCCGGATTCCGTGTGATTGTGCGCAATCCAATCGTGATGACCAGACAATTACGAGCGGTTTCGATTCCTCCCAGATCCGTAGCCGCGGCCGCCTGTGTCTCATAGTTAATCGGACACAACCGAGTCGTACTATTGTGGTCTGAGCCTTTGATATTGAATCCTATATGGCCATCCGGACCGATTCCGCCAAGAAAAAAACCTATCCCGCCGAGTTTACGAATACGCTGCTCGTATTCCATGCACCATTGATCAATGTCCTCAAGTAATCGTTTTTGCCTGCGTTCAAGATTATTGTGTGTTTTGCGGTAGCGCAGGGTCAGGTCTACATTCTTGCCAGGCCATACATCCATGAGTGTCTCGCCGGGGCAAAGACCAATCATACCTGAGTCAATCAACAAAGCTTTTGATGGATCAAGATGAAAACCGTTTATGTAGAAGTTCTTGACATACCAGTTAAAACTATTATGCTGCGAAGAATCAATCGGATAAAACTCGTCGATCTGCACAAAGTACAGGCTTTTCATATCCGGTTTCTGACTCGGGTTCACACCCGCCTGTTCAAGAATCTCGATGATTTCGGCAGTGCCCCAGCCATCCAGGATGCGTCTGACCCAAGAAATAAAGTGTTCCGGTGTTTTTCCGGTCGGCAAAGATATCACACCTCCCGGATGATCCTGACTCCATTCAATAAAACGCATGGCCGCCAGTTTCCCCAGAGCCGGGAAATGTTCTACAACGATAGTAGGTATTTTTTCTACGGGGGGATACAAAATAGCAAAGGGCGATGCTTCAACCGCCCCGGTTTCCACAGGTGTTAATATAGCGGACAAATCACACTCCATTTCAACGATTCCTTTTGATACGTCTTTGGCGGACATTCATTATAATGCTATCTGCCCCCACCAATAAATTCAATTTATAAGCGTAATAGAGAAATCAGAGCAATGCACTGATAAATTCTTTGGCTTTCCCTACTGTCTTAACCGATAAAGCGGCCTCTTCATCCATTTCAATATCGAATTCCTCTTCAAAAGCCGCCACCAGCTCGACAGACTGGATGGATTCAGCTCCCAGGTCTTCAACAAAGCGAGCGTCCTCTGTAATCCGGCCGGGATCCACTTTGAGTACATGGGCTACAACTTTTTTTATCCTCTCTGCAACATTCGACATGTTTTTCTCCTCACTGGAAAACCTGCCTCTATTATCACTTTTGGAGTTCAGAACTCCACAGCAATAACCTATTTTTTGCCATTAAAAATTTAACATTGTCTCAGGATCCAGATGACTTTCCTCAATATCCTTGAAATAATTAACCGTTCCGACTTTCATCTCCGCAGTGGCGGCATCATCACACACGATAATTCCATGCGGATGAAGCTGGAGACAGGAGACAGTCCACATATGATTGACACCATTTTCTACCGCTTCTTTCAGAGCACGGGACTTACTGTAGCCGCTGACAATAATCAGCACCCGTCGCGCATCCATAACCGTTCCTACGCCCACCGTCAATGCGGTCTTCGGAACTTGATTCATATCTCCGCCAAAGAAACGGGAATTGGCAATTATGGTGTCTTTAGTTAAGGTTTTGACGCGGGTACGGCTGGACAGGGAGGACCCCGGTTCATTGAAGGCAATATGTCCGTCAGGTCCGATTCCACCGACAAATAATTCTATGCCGCCGTATTCCTTTATCTTCTTCTCATATCGTTCGCATTCACGGTCCAGGTCTTTCGCGTTTCCATTCAAAATGTTCACGTTCGATTTTTTGATGTTGATATGCGAAAAGAGGTTATTCCACATGAACGAGTAATAACTTTCAGGATGCTCTTTGGGCAAGGCAACGTACTCATCCATATTGAATGTCACTACGTTGGCAAAGTCCACCGCCCCCCCCTGATGCAAACGGACCAGTTCCCGATACATCCCCAGCGGCGAACTGCCTGTGGGCAGCCCCAGAACAAATGGTTTTTTGGCCGTCGGTTTGCATCGATTAATCATACGAACAACATAGGCCGCCGCCCATGCACTGACCGTTTCATAATCGGGTTGAATAATGACTCTCATCCGACAATCCTTTCTTTACATCAAAGGTCACATTCGTTCAGCCGTGTCAAAAGTGTTTCTATATGTTTTTGCACGTCCTGTACCTGTCGTTTCATCTCCTGTACGAAAAAATGGTCTTCATACGTACCCCGCACTCGCCGGAAGTCCTCCATCGCTTCTCCAGAGGAGCCATCGAATCCGAAACCGCAATGAGAAAACTCCCCGAATTCTTTTTCTGCATCGGCAATTACCAGGTTTAAAAATTTGCTCTTGATTTTGGCCAGATTTTCCAGAATTCCTACCATATCCTGTTTCGTTGCCCTGTCCAGATCAATTCCAAAGACTTTCAAACAGGCGGCTCGTATCCATATCCATTCATCCGGAGCGTATGATGCATGGATTGCTTGTATGGCCCGAGACAATTCTTCGATCGTGCGAATAGTTCCATTGGCAATCTCATCCTGCAGGGTAAATAGACGATCCTGAGCCATCAACAAACCGCCAAGATCAATCCATTCATTACTATAAACGGCATGGGGATCACTCTGAAAAAAGGATTCAGGCTTTGTATTCTTACTGTCCAACGCCTTTTCTATTCGTTGTACAATCTTGTCAAGAAGGTACATTTCAATGCCGTTACGATAATACTTGCGCGCCGTTCGCAGAAGTAGCCTGCGTACGATAGCCCCGCCAACCGATACTTCCTGAATATTTTTGTCCGTCTTCTCCAGAAGCTCACCCAAGGTATCGCCGGCCTTGATCATTTTCCCTACGACATACGGACTGAATACGTCGAACGTTATCAGATCTCGCTTCTTTTTTCCCTTGCGCCGATCCCGCTTAGGCCACTTGATTCCATCCCGAACTGTTCCAACAGTGGTCAAATGCAATCCGGGTAAAAGATTGCATTTACCATCCGGTCGGGCCTCCAGATGGCTGAATGGATAATCCCCTGTATCGAATGTACTTGTATGCTTTCCCAATACCACGGAGAAGGGACCAACCACACAGGGCCACATCATATAGGCAAACGAGCCTGTCTTGCTGCCCCGCATGACTTTGCCTTCATGGCAGGGGCCCAGCTTGTACATATGATTAGACTGGTTTGTTCCGCTGCCCGCGTTATAAAAACTGAACAGTCCTGCGATCAGCAAGGTTGACTTATGATGGGTAACCGTATAAGGTCCGGCAAAAATGGATACCGCCTCTCCGTGGAATGCCTCACAATTGGCAAAAAAGAGGCTGTTCTCTGCAGAGAATTGTTTCCCTATCTCACATCCCTGGCCTACAAACACGCGATCAAGAATTACGCCATCGGTAATGGTGGATCCTTCGCCGACAATAAAATTCTTGGCAACGACACCTGCCCCGATCGTTGTTACCACCTCTGGCTCACTTAGAATCGTCCCATTAACAAGTCGGTTTACTCCGTTGACCACAACACGGGCGCCGATATTTACATTCGTGATTTCAGGCGTCGCACATATTGTTGCGCCGGTTCCCACCTGACCACGGTCATTCCGCATGGATTCAACATATTCCCGTATCATGGACGTAAGATGTTCAATCATTTTCGGCCGATAGCGATGAAGGCACATAAGATATGCCGTCTGTGACGTAAGTTCATTGAAAAGAATAATTTCACGACCACCGGCTTCATTCAATACACGAACTTCCACACCATTCCCAAAGGTTGCTCCCGGAAGAGTTTGCATGGTTCCGATATTTTCAATGCACACGCCATCGGCAATGTCGTACCTTGAAATTTGAACACCGACATTATGTATCCGGACATGATTTCCAATCGTAACATCCATCAAGGAAGCGTGAAAAATACCACAGGGTTTTTCCAATCCGGCCATATCGCAAACCATGCCGCTTAGATCCCCGATTCTTACTTTTCCATCAAAAGAGACATCCCGAAATCGAGTTGGATCAAACGGCTCCGCAACATACACCTTGGACCAGTCGCTGCTCGTACAATCGCGATCCTCCAAAGTACGAATTTGCTCCATTTCAAGCGGTTTTTCCATTAGACGGTTCTTTCTCCGGCCAGTTCAAAGGTGTCATTGGCGATTGCCGCTTCCTCATTAGTCGGCACCACCAAGACCTGAACCCGGCTATCCGCTGTACTGACAAGGCCTTCACATCCGACTATCGCACGATTCTTTTCCGGATCGATCTGTATTCCAACCTGTGTCAAACCCGTACAAATAGTGTTGCGAACGTCAACAGCATTTTCTCCAATCCCCCCGGTAAATATGACAGCATCCAGGGTATCCAGAACAGCCGTATAAGCACCGATGTATTTCTTGATACGATAGCAGAAAATGTCGATGGCCAGTTGTGCCCGCCTGTCTCCTCCAACAGCCAGTTCACTCAGGTTTCGCATGTCGTTGCTTTTGCCGGAAATCCCCAGCAAACCGCTCTTTTTATTGCACATCGTGTTGAGATCGTCTACCGTGTACCCTTTATCGTTTAGATAAAATAGAATCGCAGGATCAAAGTCTCCGCTGCGTGTACCCATGACCACACCCTCCAACGGGGTCAGACCCATGGACGTGTCCACACTGTGCCCTTGTTTTACGGCCGTGATCGAACAGCCGTTTCCAAGGTGACAGGTAATGGCATTAATCTCATACTTACCCTTACCCAGGATGGCCGCCGCCCGGCGCGCTATATATCGATGGCTTGTTCCATGAAAACCATATCTTCGAACACGATATGTTTCATAAATCTCATAAGGCAACGCATACAGGAAAGCCACTTCCGGAATGGTTGCATGAAACGCTGTATCGAAACAAGCCACTTGAACCGCTTCAGGAAGGGAGTGCCGGGCAGCCCGGATACCCACCAGATTGGGCGGATTGTGCAACGGCGCCAAATCCGCATACTTCTCTACGGAAGCGATTACTTTTTCATCAATCCGCATTGAACCTGTGAACTCTTCCCCTCCATGAACGACACGGTGCCCGACGGCCTTGATCTGGGTAACCGTATCAATGACTCCAATCTTCTTATCGACCAGAGCCTGAAGGATAATCGTCATCGCCTGTTCATGGTCCTTGGCTGTCACCTCTGTCTTATGTTTGTTCCCATTATACGTGTGGGAAAGCTCACTGACGGTTTCTCCGATGCGACCCACTATTCCTCGAGCCAGAACTTGCCCGGCCGGCATTTCAAATAATTGATATTTAATCGAACTGCTGCCTGCATTGATGACAAGGACTTTCATCCATTTCCCTTTCCAACTGGAAATCTTTCACATAATCAAGATTGTTCTCTTTAAATCCACCCAACGACTCCTCTCTCTGCAACGTCGATCGAATGGATTTCAGGAGGATTTATAAGCATTTTTTCACTCCACAAGTTTGGCCAGAGTGATGATCGCTGTCGAGATAATATCCTCCACACCTGCTCCCCGTGATAAATCGGATATGGGTTTCGCAAAACCCTGAAGAAACGGACCAATTGCTTGAGCACCTGCCATATACTGGGTCAGTTTGTAAGCAATATTGCCCGCATCCAAATCGGGAAAGATCAGGACATTGGCTCGTCCTGCCACAGAACTCTCCCCTTTGACTTTTTTGGCCGCCACTCGAGGCACAATGGCTGAATCCGCTTGAAACTCTCCATCAATCAACAGGGAGGGTTTACGCCTGCGAACGATTTCCAATGCGGCAATCACTTTCTCTACACTTGGACTCGAAGCACTTCCTTTGGTGGAAAACGAAAGCATTGCTACTCGCGGCTCGTCATCCAATAAAGAGACCGCGCTTTGTGCCGATGCAATGGCAATATCGGCCAGGTCATCGACGCTGGGATCAATGTTTACGGCGCAATCGGCATAGATAAAAAGTTTGTCCTTGTCACCAAGAAAGCTCGGGATGACCATGAGAAAATAACTGGATGGCGTATGAATACCTTCCCCAAGCCCAATGGTCAGCACACCGGATTGAATGACCGTTGCCGTAGCTGTCGCAGCGCCACAGACAACCGCATCGGCATTCCCTGCAGCCACCATCATCCCTGCAAAAAAGACGGGTTTCATTAACAGCCTGCGAGCAATGGCCGGATTAATATCATCTCGCCCTTTTGCATATTCTTCTGCGTATTTCTCCAGACACTGGCTTTCTCGAGGATTCAGCTTCTCAATCCCGTCAAGAGCCATACCTGCCTTTTGCTCGGCCTCGGCAATTTTTTCGGGTTTTCCCAATACGATCGGATCGGCAATTGTACGCTCCTTAAGCTGCCTGGCTGCCTGGACAATCCGTTCATCTTCCCCTTCCGGCAGAACCAGCCGAAATTTCTTGCCGCGGACCTTTTCCTCACATTTTTTGATGATATCCATGCTACTAATCCTGTGCTGAACAACTAATCAATATACTTGGGAGGAAAATTGAACCAAGCGAAGCAGAATAAGTCAATGGAATTCATTAAATGCACATCATAGGTAGTGGTTTAGAAAATAAGCACAAAGACTCACCTTCGCCGCTTCCAAGGCAGAACAAGACGGCGAAAATCCTGATTCTGAGCACGTAATTCCATCTTTCGTTCGAGTATCGTAATCCGTTCGAACCATTCATGACGCCGCAGAAATCGATAAAGATAGGATGTAGATACCGCCCTTCCCAGCCGCCTTTCTACTTCTTCCTTAATCATCGCAGTTGCTACAAATCGACCCATTTCCTTTCTGCGAAAAAACGACTTAAGGAGTTCAGACTCCTCTTCGAGACTCATAAATCCCCATCTTCTTCCCCCTCTGCCGATCCGATCCAATCCTTTTGGACCCTTTTGGTTATATTGTCCAATCCAAGTCCAAACAGCCTGTACCGATACCTCCAGAATCTCTGCCACTTTGTGTGCGTGTAATTTTCCTGTATACGTCAACCAAATAGCCATTCGACGTTTATATGTTTCCTGATCTTTTGCCTCTTGGAGCCATTGAAACATTGTATCAATTGACTGCCATGCTTTTATCACAGACGGCGGCCGCATCGTTCCCCTCTGATCAACAAAATTTATTCCTCTATTTATGTTGTATACTCATATTACAAACCAAAAGGGCATCGATAGCAAATCTTGTTGGAATACCTTTTTCGGTTAAATTTGCCCTTGTTGCATAGCGTGTTGTGCCAGGGAAGCGGCACCGATGATTCCGGTATCTTCTCCCAGCGTAGCAAAGCAGATTTTCACTGTTTCCTTTTTCAGAATCCAGATAAGCTGGTCAAAATGCCTTTGAATCCGAGTAAGTAAAGCATCCCCAGCGGCAATCATACCCCCTGTAAAGACAACACAAGCCGGTTCGGTGGTGTGAAGCATGTTCACGCACATCAAAGCCAGGGCTTCTGCAGTTCCTTCAACGATTTCACTCGCCAACGTATCCCCGTTTTCGGCATGCTGGAAAACATCTTTGCATGTAATTTCCCTGTGTTTTTCAAGGATTTTCTTGAGACTCGAATCTTCTCCCGCCTGGATGGCTTCCGTGGCACGCGCCGCCGTAGAGTTGGCCGAACCATAGGCCTCCACACAACCCCTCTGGCCACAATTGCAGGCTCTACCCCCGGGATAGATAATAACATGTCCCAGTTCCGCCGCATTGCCTCCCACGCCGCGCACTAGTTCGCCGTTGCAGACAACCCCTCCACCTATACCGGTTCCGAGTGTCATGAAGATCATATCAGTAACTTCTTTTCCAACGCCCATAGCAAATTCACCCCAGCAGGCAACATTGGCATCGTTTTCCAGAATAGCCGGCTTATTTCCCAAGCCGGAGGCAACCATATCTCGCAAGGGAGTATTGACAAATTTGGGCATATTGGTGCTCTTGATGATAATACCCTTTGGATAATCCGCAGGTCCAGGGGTTCCGATACCGATAGCTATCAGATCATCGATTTTCAAGCTCGATTCTTTCAGAAGGCTGTTACCTGCTTCGACAATCCGCTCGACTACCGCTTCGGGTCCCATATCCGCTCCGGTCGGAACCGAGGTTTTAGCAACCAGGTTCATTTGCTGATCAAAGCAACCCACCTTGATGTTGGTACCGCCTAAATCCACACCGATAAAGTACTCCGTCATACCGATCTCCCTTAGTCTTCATATCCGTTAGGGTGATTTTTATGCCAGATCCAGGCGCTTTCCACGATTTGCGCCAAATCGGGATAATCTGTCGTCCAGTTCAGTTCATTTCGGGCACGAGTGGCATCGGCCGTCAAGACTGGTGGATCACCGGGGCGTCGCTCCGTTTCGACTACTTTGAACCGTTTACCGGACACCTCCTGAACGGTCTGAATCACTTCTCGAACTGAATACCCTGTCCCGCTTCCCAGATTATACACCAGTTCACCATAAGAATTCAATCTATTCAGGGCTAACAAATGGGCTTTACAAAGATCTTCGACATGTATGTAATCACGGATACAGGTTCCATCCGGCGTCGGATAATCGACTCCATAAATCCGGATTTCTTGTCTTTGCCCCAAAGCGGCCTGAATAATCAATGGAATGAGGTGTGATTCAGGATTGTGATCTTCACCTAAAATACCATTTGTATTGGCCCCACACGCATTGAAATACCGCAGAGAAGCGTAACGAAGCCGACCTGTCTGGCTTTGAAAATGCAGCATTTTCTCCACCATCCATTTACTGTCACCGTATGGATTGATCGGATCTTTAGGCAGATCCTCTGTAATCGGCACCTGATCCGGCATGCCATATACGGCGGCAGTGCTACTGAAGACAAATTTCTGCACTCCGGTTTCTTCCATCGCGCTGAGAAGGTTGCAGGTATTGCACATATTATTTTGATAATATTTAATCGGTCGATCTACCGACTCGCCAACTTCAATGAATGCGGCAAAGTGCATTACTGCTTCGATATGGTATTTTTTTAGCGTGTCGACCAGTAGATTTCGATCGGCCAGGTCCCCGTAGACAAAACGGGCATTTTGGACAGCGGCTCGATGTCCCTTGGAAAGATTGTCGAAAACCACAGGGTCATGTCCATGCTGCAAAAGCATAGCCGTCATATGGCTCCCGATGTATCCAGCCCCGCCACAGACCAGCACCCGCATATTATGTTCCACCCTCAAGTTGTTTTACTTTGGCCAATATTCGAGTGAGGATCCGCCTTTCGAGTGCCGGATCGCGGCCCAGATCTATCCAGGCCATATTCCTGGCTTGCTCGGCATTTAAACGAAGTTGCTGCAAAGATGCATCGCTATGCGTATATAATGAGGCAGCTTGTGTCATACCGGCGATTTCCATCTCTGGTATTGACAATCGCTTGACCTGGATAGTGCAGGTAATGATCACTTCATCGGATTCAGTCGTAAAAAGCAGCTCGACAGTTCGACGCAGGCTATGAAGACTGGATTCCGCTGTTGCCAGCGGAGTGGCGTTATCCTGTCGCCAGAATTCAAAAAACTGGGCCCCGCTCAAAGGCCGGGTTCGAATCATACCCCGATCGACATCAAATTTTTCCACATCAAACTGCATATCCCGCAGGATACCCTGAGCCACCTCCATCGCAGGGGCTTTTTGCATTGTCGTAATGGTCAACGGAGTGCTGGACATCTGCCGTTGCTCCTCGACACAACCACTCAGTAACCACACGAAAAAAAATACTGGTAGAACAATTTGAGCTTGCATTTTCATACTTGGCATCCATCTTCTTTATGATCCATCATCAGCCCATGATTGTAGCGTATCAGGTCACGAAAACAAGGATCAAAACTCTGATTTTCCATCGCATTGCATTCCCGGCGGCCCGTTAAAGGATTTTATCGAATCGGACCGATATGATGAGTATTACGACCAATTTCTGAACATTCGGATCAAAAAACGGACCTGTCATGTCTGTGACACAATTGACTACATTACGCCGGAGGTTTGAAGAAACAGATTTTGGGGGCGTTGCCCAGCGATTTCTGGATTATCTGTCGGTCGAGGCGGGTTTGGCTGAGAATACCCTCTTGGCTTATGGTCGGGATTTGGAAGCCTTCGGGCGTTTTTGCCGTTTACACAAGATCCAGACACTGAAAGAGCTTGAACCACGGCATATCTATGATTACTTGCGATCTCTGAGTGCTGCCGGTCGAGCTGAAGCCTCAATCAACCGGGCACTGGTAGCAATCAAAATGCTGATGCGATATGCTGTCATGGCAGGCAATATTAAGGAGGATTTCGCTCCGCTTTTGGAAGGTCCGAAACTCTGGCAGAAACTGCCCACTGTGGCTAACAAGAAAAAGGTCATAGACCTGCTTAACGCACCACAGCAGGAGGATCCCTATTGTCTTCGCGACAAGGCAATGCTGGAATTGTTATACGCCACCGGCTGTAGAGCCAGCGAGGCGGCCGGATTGAAAATCTCCGATGTAAATCTGAAAATTGGTTACGTACGATGTTTCGGTAAGGGACGCAAGGAACGAATCATCCCCTTGGGAAAAACCGCCATCAAGGTTATTATCGTATATTTGCAGGAACTTCGTCCCCAACTGGTCAAACCATTCAGCGGGGATTGGCTGTTTCTGTCTCGGACAGGACGCCGGGTGGATCGGATAGACATCTGGCGCATTGTGAAAAAGTACGCCCTACGCGCCGGCATGAGTCGGAATCTCACCGTTCATACGTTACGACATTGCTTCGCCACACATCTGCTTAGTGGAGGGGCGGATTTACGCAGTGTACAGGAGATGCTTGGACATGCCGATATTGCCACCACACAGATTTACACACATGTGGATCAAGACCGGCTGCGAAGCATTCACAAAAAGTATCATCCCCGGGCATAGGCGATTACTCCCCTCAGAAATCTAAATCCACAAGCCGATCATATGTCATCAATTCCTTGATGAGATTGAAACACGTTATTTCCATGAATTACGGTTGCTATTTATTCAACACAATCTGTCCTTTTCGTACGGAAAAGCAATCCTGGCCGGAAAATACCAAATAGAACGACAGACCGTCTGGACTTATCCATTGGGTCGGAATGCATGCCGATTCACCCGGGCCGATATCCCATCGTTCCGTGAAAAAAGGGGTCGTCCACGGCCCCCAGGGCTTGGGTGCATCGTAAATCCCGAATCCACCCTCCAATCGTGTATCGTGCTTGTCATGGCCGGAACCAACGTCTCGCGGGATCACCTGCCACCATAAATATCGTTTCAGTTTCGGATGGTAAGATACCGATGAACGATAGCATCGCCCGGGATGGACGAAGACAGCTTTTTGTCCGTCTAGACTGTTTGTCCATAGAGGCCGATTCCCCTGAATACCAGCATAAAATTCGTATGTCTCTCGTTCTCTGATTCTGTCTTTCGGTACACGAGCCAGAATCATGCTGTCAGCGGCAGTGTAAGCACTATCGCTGTCATGGGAATACAGGTATACATAATCATCCCGGGCGCCGGCGTAGTTTTTCCCAAAATTCAAAAAGGTTGGACACCCCATGCTTTCAGTAAAGCGCCAGTCACTCCACGTCCATGTATTCCCATGATTTATTGACCAGGCAAGTTGAGAATTTGCCGCATTACGAACCAACATATAAAGAATCCCGTCGACCATGAGCATACCGGATGCTTTTTTCCCCGCTGGTCCCTGCCCGATCTGCTCACCTGAAATGGAACGAATATTGATTCCCTGAAAATCAGTCGGTCCGCAAAGGATTTTGGCCAATCCCAGACTTAATTTCCTTTCCGTTTTCGGCTCGAATCCCCAGCCATCTCCATATGCTGTATACAATGCATCGTCATCGCCCCAGGTCATCGGCCAGTTATCACTGCCCTCTGCTTTACGGATAATGGTATCCTTTGGAGCCCAGAGAATCTCCCGGATCACCGGACTGGGAGGATATGGAGCTTGTACGGATTCATTCCCTAATGTATTCGGCACGGCCTGCACAAGCGGTTCAAAGAATGGCTTGAGAACATCGTAATGATGAGTATCCGGTGTTCGTCTCCAGCTTACATCCGAATCCCCTGTTCGTACTGCAACCAGGTCAAGACTGGGAATAACCAGAATAATACTGTCATACAATCCCCAGGACCAGAAAGCTTCTTCGGGAACTCCTTGTAATGTGCCGTCATTATTATTCCACCAGAGCAATCCATAGTGGTTCGAGGCATCACTGTACTGGCCGGGGAACAGGACCGGCAATCCCTCAATCTCTTTCGGGGTTCTGGAAGCTTGCCTGACAAATGAAGCGGAAATCAACTGCCCGCCTTCCCATTGCCCCTGTCGGCAATACAGCCAACCGATCCGGGCCATGGCCTCGACATTGGCGTTTACCCCCGAACCAAATT
>JAFGPC010000217.1 GCA_016926155.1 Sedimentisphaerales bacterium | reverse complement strand
GGTGTGGGATGCCACGGACACCAAGCAGTGGATCGACTACGACTATGATGACTACGGCCGGCTGACGAAGGTGACCTATCCCGATGACGGATATATCCAGTATGCGCTGGACGGTTTCGGTAAACGTCTCTCCGTGACCGACAACCGGACCAGCGCCGACAACATCGGCGGGGATCATACGATCTCGTGGGAGTACGATGCCCTGGGCAGGGCGAGCAAGGTCGTCGAGCAGGATGATTACTGGGGCAATCCGGCTTATTATTGTCTCAATGATCGTCTGAGTTCGGTTCGTCAATTGGTCGATTCGGATGGTATGGTTGTCAATACCTATACTTATGATGCCTGGGGTAATGCATTTGGTGATGAAACCAGTGAAACGGTGGATAATAAATTACGGTTTTTCATTCATCAGCGTATGAAGATCAAATCGATAGTATTTTTGCTTCCAGGCCGGAGAGCCATCTTTACTTGCATTGGCGACGTATAGAATCCCATCCTGGGGCACCATTAAAACGTCGTGCAGATTTGATTTCATGGCGACCGGGGCGTCCATGAGGCGGATCGCAGTCTCTTGGGTGAAGGTTCCGTATCCCTTGGCGACCAATTGGGACAGATTATGATATCGGTCCCCGGCTGACATCAGCACTGTATTCTTTACCGGCATGGGAAGGAGCTCGTGCCACGTTCCCGGCAGGACCAGCTCCACCTTTTCAGGAACCGCCTTCATACCCACCGCAGAATCCACTTTGGCATCGGCGATAACATAGTAATATTCGCAGGTACGGGGATTGTCTTGGAAGACATTGATCGCTTCCTCCAATGAATCGGCATCCTCGAGTACCATTCGCACCAGAAAACTCATCGGGATTCCTTCCCATTGCCCTACGCCTCCGCCTCCCATTTCTCCTATGCTTACCTGCGCTGCATTCATCCCGGTGACCGAGCCGATAAAGCCCGCATACGAAACATTCACAAAGGGAATCTTTCCTTCGGGTTCCTGGATAATTAATACGGCATGCTCCTGCAGGCGCATGTCAATACCGTAATCCAGTACTCGTCCATGATACAGTTTTTTCTCAGCAGTAGCTTCGGACAACAGGGCGAAGCCGCTGCAATGCATCAGCTCCGGAATCAGGTTTGTGCCGATAACCTGCACGTCCGTCAGTCCTGCTCCTTTGGCCATGGCTTTCATTTCCTGGACAAAACGTTTTGGAACCTGTTGTTCAAAACGCAGGGTCAACATATTCGCGATCATGGAGCGGGAAAGCTTGATGCCCTGAAACTCCAATCCCTCTTCTTTGTCTCCCCGGAGCAGAAAACCAACATTTTCACGAATGGCATCCCTGAGCAGAATGCCATGCTGATACCCCATTTCTTCCGGGCTTCCTTTCAGGTGCAGTACACGATAACCATCCACAGTTTCCAGATAGCCCTTTCCCTCCTGGGCAATCTGTTTCCGCACAGGTTCGGCTGAACAAGCCGACCAAAAAAGAACGCTTGATAGGAAGAAAAGAATTGCATGAAAGGCCTTATTTCTCACGTCGCTTCTCCTGATTTTCGTTCCGGCAATACATTACTGATAAGAGGAATCCAACAGTTAAATTATATCGATTTCAAACCGGAATCTCAACGCAGATCATAGGATTTGAATTCTTGGTGGATTTCCTATTGTCAAAACATGTAATATATATGCGTTAATATCTTGTAGAAGAAAGCACTTGCCTTCTTTTCGGGGCTCGATATAATTCCCCACTTGGCTTGCCCAGGTGGCGGAATTGGCAGACGCGCTAGCTTGAGGGGCTAGTGAGGGTTACCTCGTGCTGGTTCGAATCCAGTCCTGGGCAGTCTTTTTTCGGTATTTTCCCCTTTGTCTTTTCGGTACTTTCTCCCATAACTTCATGGCATTGTTTTTTTGCCCTTGGTGAAAAATTTCGTTACCTGGACAACACAATCCACACAATCCTTATAAAGGCGTCTAAAAAAGCCAAATTTCAGCCTGTTATGCGGCTCTTTGTAACGATTGCGCAACTTTTTGTTTTTTTTGTAATAACTGCTTTGGTCAAACGTCTTGGATTACAGAGGCGGTAAGAATCCCGTCCGAATCATATGAAGTTGAAAATTTGATATCGCAACAGGGATTGACAGATGGAAAGGGGAAGAACCATGAGACAATTAAAATGCTACAAATGCGGAAACACATTTGATGTTCCCTATGAGTATACCGGACATAATGTTGTATGTCGTCATTGTGATACACTTAATCCCGTTCCCGCCGACAATAGCAAAGCGGACTCATGGTTTGACACCCTGCGGCAGAACACGGATGTCTTCGACAAGAACTTTGACCGGCTTTTTCAGGCATTGCTGGAATACGAACGAAAAGCACCTGCCATGCAGACCTAGGAAATGCAGCAGGATAAATTCGAGACGATTGAATCCAATAGGCTGAAAATCGTTCCTCCTCCGGGCAAAATCGACCTTTCAAGCGAAAGTTGTTTGAAGTATTAGAATTAAACATTCGAACAATAATTCTTGACCGCGGGGATGAATAACACTTGGAATTCAAAAGTCAGACGGTCTTCTTTGATAGGGTAGAGGTTGAGATATACATCCTTCAGCCCATTCATCCGCGCCTATATCGATATGTTTGCCCATAATCCGGGGTTGTCGGTCGATATCGAGTCGATTTGTTTGTGTTGAATCCGGATCGCCTGCATCGATACATGGAGATCCGGGGAGCAAATGATAATTCATTCCCACCCCATCAACAAGTGTCGGATTCTTCAAAAGATTTCCAATGCCGGCATAATAAATGGTATTGGAAATTGAGTTTTGAATGCAACAATACGAAATGATCGGATTGGCCGGGCCGGCAAAAAAATGTTCTGTATGTGATGTTTCCGGTTTGCGGATTTCAGCATTATTCCAAAAGATACAATTACGGATTGTCGGAGAGGTAGCTATGGACCACCAAAGAGCTCCGCCACGACCTTGAGTTCTGTTGTTCATGATCGTGCAGTTCAGGAGGTGGGCGCTACTGTTGGCGATCGCGCCTCCATTTCCATCAGCAGCATTGTGCATTATGGCGCTGTCGCGAATAATCCCATGAATGTCTGCCAGTGCTCCGCCATTTCCTCCGGCTCGGTTGTCGTAAAAGATACATTCCGCGATTGTGCCGGGGAAATTGTAAATGGCCCCTCCATTTCCAAAGAGGGTCATATTGTTATTTATTAGACATTGTTTAATTGTACTTTGTGCATTGGCGCCACTACCATGAATTCCCATGCCGTCTAACGCAGTATCCTTTACTTCGACACATCGTCCGCCTGTGATAGTTAAACCGATAAGATGCACCTCAATTTTTTGATTGTTGCGATTTGGAACAATCTTGATTGTCTGTCCGTCAGGAATGTCCTTTCCTTTGTCGTTCGGTCCGTGTCGATTGCCGTCCAGAATGGTTGCCGCCGTAATCAGGGGATCGTAGGGATTTCTGGAGATTAATGTGATCGACTTGTCAATTGTAAGGTTTCCGAAACGTCTCCAATCTGAATGAAAAGGGCTGATCGCCGGATACAATGTAGCTGCCGGTAAGATGATTGTATCCCCATTTTCCGCATCATTAACGGCGTTTTGGATGGCGTGTAATCGAATCATTCCATCACTGTATTCATGCTCGTAATACCCGGTGTCATTGTGTCCGGTAAATGTTTTTGGATCGCCGATTTTCGAAGGATTAAAGGGTCGAATATGGAGCCGAAACCAGTCCTGTAGCTTCTCTTTTAAATAGGCGCTGATTGGATGATGAACTTGTTTGTTATACAGATTAATCGTTTCACCCTGATCCGTTAAAAGATCATATAGTTCATAGGAAAAGGCATTCGTTTTTCTATCCCAGCTTCGCAGCAATTTATAGTTATCGTATATGCCGTTTCCGCGGATGGCGAATCGAGCTTCATATTCCCGGGCGACCAATCCGCTTTCATGCTCTCCATTGGAATAATAATCATATCCTTCGCAGAAAATGATTCCCCCTTGTTCCCGTTTAATTCTGTCGTTGTCTTGGTCATTATCCAGACATCGTAGAAAACTTTTCCCATCCATTAGGTAGTCTCGCTCGGGATCGTACCTTTCTGTAAAAGCCATTTGAAGCACAGTCGGGAAAAAATCGATGCTGCTTATCGGTTCTTTACAATGTTGCTTTTCTGCCACATTGGGTCCTGCGACTATGAGCGGTACACGAATGCCCCCTTCATACACAGTTAATTTCTCGTCTCGAAGAGGCGCATTGTTCATGGCTGCTCCGTTATCGGAGTAGAATAAAACATAGGTGTTGTCCCAGTCTACATGCTGGATACCGCCTTCCTCACGGTTGTTTGAATCGAGAAATCGGAGCACACGTCCGACATTGATGTCCAGCTTGTGCACATATTCATCATAGACCATTTTAACGTATTTGCGGCCAACCTTCCCCGTTTGAGATGACTGATGCACTGAAAGAAATTCGAGGTATACAAAAAACGGATGAGGATGGTCCTGGACAGTTCTGGTTATGAAGTCTCTTGCTTGATTCACAAAATAAAAGTCATGATCGTAACCGTTTATATAGTTGTTATCCCCGGCCTCGACAATGTCCGGTTTCTCCGAGTTAATCCATTTGTTGTTATTGGGGTTTACGGCTAGATCATGATTGTCAAAGCCCTGATGTTCCGGGTAGAGTTGGGAATTATAATAATTGTTGTTCGTCGAACTTGAGCGGCCATTGTAATCCATGTCTGCCGCTACGGCCGCGACATGCCACTTGCCGAATGCACCGCAGGCGTATCGTGAGTCCTGTTCCTTCAATGCTTCGGCGATCGTGGTTTCCGAAAGACTCATTCCCGGTCCTGCCATGGGTGCCGTTAATCCCAATCGCATCGGATGCTTACCTGTTAAGAGGGAAGCCCGTGTAGCCTTACAAAATGGACAGGCGGCATACGCATTGGAAAAACGAACCCCTTTGTCAGCCAGCCTTCGCAAATTAGGGGTTGTGTGCTTTGCATTATCCCACTTAAAAGTCTGATCCGGACAAATGCATTTGGTGGATGCTTGGCTCTCTGTCTCTCCGGGACAGTCCGGATTGGAATGACAGTTGATATCCCTCCATCCCAGGTCATCTGCAACGATAAGGATAATGTTGTGTGGTTTGTCGGTTGGTGGGGCAGCAGACAAGCATACAGAGCCTCCTATGCTTGTTGAGCCGGCCAATAAACTCAGTGTCCCGGCTTTGAAATTCCAGTTGGAATGGGTGATCCGATTAAGCATCTCCATAAAATACCTTCATTTCTCCTCACTGATTGAAGCGGGATTATTGGGATAATGACATTTCTTGGATTTATACCCATTATCACAAGGATATTCTACATTTTGTTTTCTTGATGGGCGATGTAAAGATTGAGGCGATATCACTGGAATGGTTTTGTTTTCCAGATTCCTCATGATATTGACGGCAGGGCGGCCTGCCCGAAGTTCTTCCGCCATTTGCTTCATCCAGGGATCAATATGGTGAAAAAACTTCCAAAGGCCACTACAAAGATAGTTTAATCCCGGTTCTCCGTCCGGTGTACGCAGGAGTCTGTTTTTGGGGCACTCTCCGTTGCAGGCGAACAATACTTTACAATCTTTACAATAGCCCGGAAGTCGATCTTGCTTATCCAGACCGAAACAGGCCTGCTGTTCCGAATAGACCATCTCTGCTAATGTCTTCTCGCGGATGTTTCCCCTCTTATACTCCGGATATACATAATGATCGCATGCATACACACTCCCATCATGCTCCAGGGCCAATGCTTTACCGCAGATCTCAGAGAAATAACAAGTGGAAGAAGGCAGGCCCAGCCACTGTCCCAGGGCATTGTCGAATAAGGGCACAAATACAGTGCCGATATCGTGTTGGAGCCATTCATCAAAAATTGTACATAAAAAAGTCCCATAGTCTTCCGGATGGACGGACCATTCGGTTACAACTGAATTCGGACTTTCAGGTTGGTTTGCTTCGTGGGCGGGCTCGTAAGAATCCGGCTCGGTCCGATTGCCTGGAGCAGTGGTTTTAAAATCGACCGGTTCGACACAGGGGATGAACTGCAGATACTTTGAACCTAATTCATCTCTCAAAAAATGATACACATCAAGAGGGTATCGAGCATTGGTTTTATTGACCACGGTTAATGTGTTAAATTCCACTCTCTGTTTTTGCAGGTTCCTGATCCCGGAAATTACCTGGTTAAAAGTGCCTTGTCCGTTTCGGTCGACACGATAAATATCATGGAGTTTTTGGGGGCCGTCGATACTGATGCCGACTAGAAACCGATTTTCATGCAGAAAGCGACACCAATCTTCATCCAATAAAGTACCGTTGGTTTGCAGATCATTTACAACGCGTTTGGTGGGCGGGCAGTACAATTTTTGAAAATGAACGGCTTTTTCAAAGAAATCGATGCCCAAAAGCGTCGGCTCACCTCCTTGCCAGGAAAAGTTGATTTCCTGGACATCCTGTTGGGCGATATACTGTCGTATAAAACGCTCCAGTACGGCATCCGACATTCTCCAGTGACACCTGTCGTGATAGAACTCCTTTTTGCTCAGGTAATAGCAATAGGTACAGGCCAGGTTACATATTGGACCTGTCGGTTTGACCATTATGTGAAAGTGACGAACCAAGGAAAAAATTGTATCCCCGTATCTACAACGATCTGTTTTTACATTTATCTTGAAGATCAACGCCTAACAATTGTCGACTTTAGAATACCTCTACAAAGAAAGTTTATTGCCCGCTCTTCTCTTTTTGGAGAGATTCTTCATATTTGGCCATGATCGTCTGGTAAATTTGCGCATCCAGCATCAGGGCATCGGGATGGGCGTCACGATATTGCTCAATCGCCCGCCAGTCCTCTTTATCGATTTTGCCGTCGGCCAGGATATCCAGAATCGCCGTCTCACACTCGATATCCTTTTTTCGCTTTTCAATCAATCGCTTCAGCGTATCTTCGGTACAGTCCTGGCCTGTCGGCTTGGGCATGGGGGTGACAAATACTTCCACATTCCCGACGACCAGATCCAGAATCCGTACATCCTCGGTTAATTCAAACAGGGCCCGCCAGACACAGACTGGAATATTTTTTCTTCTTCCCCCGGTATATTCGTACATGGTGGAATCGGCCATTCCCGCCCGGTCCGCAAGCGCCGAAACCGAGAGATTGTGCTTTTTCAACAAGTCCTGAACCAGCAGGTACTCATCCTGCATAATCCCATCCTTTCCCTTCCACATAGAGCCAGAAAAACAGTCGCGTAATTATGTACTGCCCGGCTGAATAACCGCATACCCTGAAACGTGTTCGCTGATGGTGCGATGACGAAAATGTACTCCAAGCGAGGCCTGCGGTCAACCGTGAAAACCGGAAACCGTCGAGACAGAAGCAAAAAGGTGCAAACCGTCATCCGGTCGTAACAAAACGGTCACAAACATTGGCACAATAGGAACAGGCGACTTGGATCGGCAGCAGACAAAGAAGGGAGACTGAGGAATGGTTACACAATGCAGATCACAGGAAAAACAGAACAAAACGAGTAAGAGGTGCAGGGAGGAACATCGAATCGGGGAGACCGACGAATCCCTTGCCATGCTGGTGACTCAGGCTCAGCAGGGGGATCGCGTGTGTGTTGAAGAACTGACACATTGCGTGCAGCCGCGGCTTCGTTCCTTTTTCATGCGGCATCTATCCGATCCGGAACTGGCCGAGGAGCTCTTGCAGGAAACCCTACTGCGGATGCTGCAGTCGCTGCCCCGTCTGAGAGATGTCGATGTCTTCTGGCCGTGGCTGTATCGCATTGCACATAATCAGATCCGCAATCACTTTCGTGATCGTAGCCGCCATACGACCGTGTGGTTTTCCGGAATGGAGCCGCATCATCTGGATGGACTGCTCCATGACGACTCGAACGATGCAGGACGATCTTTACTTAAGCGGGAGTTGAAAGAGCAGCTTCGCAGGGCTGTTACGCAGCTTAAGAAACTTCCCCGGGCCATCGTATCGATGCGCTGCTATGAAGAGCTTTCCTATGCCCAGATCAGCGACCGGCTCGGCTGCACGGAAATCAATGCACGGGCCAACTTTTCCCGCGCCAAGAAAGTCCTCCGGCGGCAATTGAAACTCCAGGGTGTTTCCGGAATATAAGATTATCGGATCAGGCCGTCAGACCGGTGCTTCGCTTGCGCAGCCACAGCATTAGCACAATCATAGCGATATAGCATAGGACCGTCAGGCCAATGGACATATAGCTCATAACCAGAGCTATCTGGCCGTACTGAGAAGGGCCCATGACTCGTGCCGTTAGGGCGGGCGAGAGCATCCGTGTGGCGAACAGGACCGGTAGAAACGCGATCAATCCGATCAACGCCCCACGCGTCAGACGATCCGCGGTCGAACCCGAGCGAACGGCAAGGCACGCCCACAATACAAATCCCAGACCGGCTAGAATTACGACGGCCTTGATCCCGGAAGCAAAGAATCCAAGCAGCTTGGGGTTGACACCGGTATACGCTCCCATCGCTACGAGAACACTTGATACGGCGCCTGCCAGAGCGGTCATGGCCGCGAACGCCAGTATGCCGACGATCATCCAGAAGAAACGATGCGACCAGATAAGGCCGCTGTTGACCTTGCCGTACTCGGCCGTAAGATCCTGTTTCTCCCCCAACCGGTGACTGGCCACCAGAAAGGCCTCTTCGTCGCTGAGAGGCAGGTGCTGAAATTCCTCCATCTTTTCGCGAAGATGGGCTTCCAGTTCGTCCAGGTTGGCCGCGGTAAATCGGCCGGTTTCGGCCAGCCCGTTACGCCATTCGGCAATTCTGCGATCCACACAAAACATACGCTGTCCTCCACAATTTGGACAAGGTTGAATGCACAATACTCCACTGCTCTCGATGTCGCTTCAAAGCATGGGAACCCGAGGTCGTGAGCCGATAGTACTTCCGTTTACGGCCGTTAGAATGAGCCATTCGGGAGCGGATCAGACCGTGCTTTTCCAGGCGATGCAGCACCGGATACAGCATGCCGTCAGCCCATTGAATCTGCTCTTCACTGAGTCGTCGCACCTGATCGATAATGGCATACCCATAATTCTCACCCTGGGCCAGAATAGCCAGCACAATCGGCGTTGCCGAAGCCGCAACCAAGTCTTTCGAAAGTTCCATTCAAATTCCTCTGTAATACATAAAACTTCTATACATAGTACTTCTATGTATACGGGCCATCAATTAAAAAGTTCAAGTTTTTTTGCTCAATGGTTCTCCCGGGTTTTACGGAGGAGCCATTCGGGAAAAAAGCTCAACCGGCCAAAGTCCGAGGCGTTCGAATCCATCGGGTACCGACTGTTTGAATTGAACATAGGCCTGTACTTTACCTTTTATGGTGTAGCTGACCGCTTCGGAGTCCGGACCGGGTGTGAAAATGCTGTATCCGGCCAGAATACAATCCTCCAGATCCACGTGTAGCCGCCCGGTTGGTGAATGGCCCTGTGTACAGATGATACCGGTTGATTTTCCTCCCATTTCCGGCTGGGTGAAGTTCAGTACGATCATCCGGCAATCCTTAAACCGGGCCCGGGCACAATGACTGGCATACGATATAGCGACGGCGTTATCGGTATGAACCAGCGTGCAGTCTTCAAAGAGCGCATGCGGATATTCGGGCATCGTCTTCTCCCAGCCGCCCACCAGAACTGCCGCCGTATCGCCCACCCAGTCCAGCGCCAGAAAGTAGCACCGCCGGAATACTGTCGGCTCATCCGGACGTACAATCGGATAGGCTACGCCGCCGCCGAATGCCCTGCCTGTCCCCACGCAATCCTCAATCACGACGGTGAAACCTTCCCCGCTCTTATCGGTAAGGTCGAAGAAAAAACCCCCATCCCCGCCGGCTACGTACAGATGGCGAAGCTTCCATCGATCCCAGATAATGCTGGAAAACGTCTCCTGGTTGTTGCCGTGGGGCCAGTGCTTGTCCGAGGAGCGGATTGGGCCCCACCAGTCCCAGCTCTTGAAGCCCTTATCGGGATCGCCGGAATCAATTATGACCCAGCCCTTGGCCCCTGAGCCAAGCCGACCGTCAAAATCACCGACCAGAGTGTTGTAGGCGCCCGCTGCGCCTTTGTGGGCCGGGGCGAGATTGGCTTCCACGTAGGTATCGGGCCGCACGAGGATCCTGTGTCCGCCCTGGTTGTCGGGTACCACATCGAGCGCTGCCTGGATCCTCCGAAACGCCTTCTGCCACGAACTGCCGTCGGTGTTGTCGCCCAGCTTAGAAACATGCAGGGTAATTGCTTTTCTTATATTTGCATCACCGACCTTCGATTCAGAAGCCATCGTTGTCCCGATGGCAAGTAGAGTCAATCCCCATAGACTCACTTTCCAGACTCGATGAAACGACATAGTAATACCGTGTGGTTGCGGAACCTTGAACATAGTATTCCTTTCTCTTGACTGGAACTTTCAAACACATCCATTATAACAAATCCAATGTTTATGGAATAGTGGAAAGAAATGGTCCAAATTCGTTTAGTAGGAAGGACATAATGATTTTTCAAACCGGTAAGGAGAGGGTGATATATTTGTTTGGAGTTTATTTTATACTAATGATAGGTCAAATTGAGCGAATTGATACAATAAATAATCGTTTGGATATAAGCAGTTTTTCTATTATCCCATTCCCTCCGGTCCGTCTTCCATGCCGTGGTGTTTCATCTTTTTATAGAGTGTCGTGCGGTTGATTCGCAAGGCGTTGGCGGTGTCCTGCCGGTTCCAGTGATGGGTTTCCAGTGCTGCCAGGAGGATGCGTTTTTCAGCCTGGCCCAGGGCTTCTTTCAAACACATGCCGTCAAAGGATGTTTTTTTTGACTCGCTTTTGGAAAGCACATAGGACGGTAGGTCTTCAGGATCAATCGCAGGTCCCTTGCTTAACAGGACCGCCCGTTCCATCACATTTTCCAGCTCACGTACGTTGCCCGGCCAGTCGTAACGCTGCAGGTACAGCAGAGCTTCTTCCGTCAGGTCTGTTCCTCGCCGCCGGTGCACATCACAGAAATGCCGAATAAAGTGTCGGGCCAGCAACGGTACATCCCCGATTCGCTCGGCCAGCGGGGGTATATCAATACTGACCACATTGATGCGATAATACAGGTCTTCACGGAATTGACCGTCACGGACGGCCCTGATCAAGTCGGCATTGGAGGCCAGGATCACCCGCGTATCAATAGTAATCGTCTTGTTGCTGCCGACAGGTTCGAACTGACGATCCTGCAATACCCGTAGGAGTTTGACCTGCATGGCTGGACTAGCCGTGGAAATCTCATCCAGAAAAATCGTCCCGCCGTTCGCGGCCAGAAATTTCCCTTCCTTGGACCGGACAGCCCCGGTGAAAGCACCCTTGACATGTCCAAATAATTCGCTTTCCAGCAGGCTTTCCGGCAGGGCCCCGCAACTGACCTCCACGAACGGTTTTTCCTTGCGGCTGGAGCGAAAATGGATCGCCCGTGCCAGCATGCTCTTGCCCGTACCGGAAGGGCCGGTCATCAGGATCGTTGTCTGGCTGTCCGCTACTGCTTCGATCAACTCGAAGATCCTTGCCATTTTATAATCCTGGCTCAGGACACTTTCCATACTGTATTTCTGTTGGAGACGGCTGCGAAGGTCGCGATTTTCCGTAAGCAGAAATTGCTGCTGCAATCCCCGTCCGATCGCCAAACGAAGGTCATCGTCCACAATCGGCTTGGTCAGATAATCATACGCCCCGAGTTTGATCGCTTCGACCGCACTTTCAATGGTCCCATACCCTGTGATCAAGATGACGACGGTTTCCGGATGGCGATCACGAATCCGGCGCAGCAGAGCAAATCCGTCTGTATCCGGCAGGTTTACATCCGAGATCACCAGGGCGAATGAATGACGCTCTATCGCATCGACCGCCTGGGAGAAGGTGGACGCTCCGACAGGGAAATATCCTTCCATCCGAAGAAATTCGCACAATGAGTCCAGAATGATCCGGTCATCATCGACGACAAGGATGTTGGCTTTACTCATGATCGACGACTCCTCGTTCTTGACCGGATGTATTAACATACGGCAGTTGAACCGTGAACGTGCTGCCGCCGTCGGGATTATTGGTTGCGATAATGTGGCCTTTAAGCTTTTCTATCAGGTCCCGACAGATCGCCAAACCCAGTCCCGTTCCATGCCCATCGGGCTTGGTTGTATAAAAGGGCTGAAAGAGTTTTTCACTATCCTCCGGGGCAAAACCGGGTCCGGAATCCCGAAAGGCGACTGTCAGATTGTCCTGGTCGGCATGTATCGTAATGGTAAGCCTGCCTCGACCGGACATGGCATCAACGGCATTTTTAATGAGATTGATAAAGACCTGTGTCAAACCCGCCGCCGGATATCGGGCCGTCCCATCCAGTTGACGATCAAGAACGATTTCGATATCCCCACCAATAGGCTGAATTATGCGGAGGGCCTGATTCAGAATTTCATCGAGGGTGGCGGTTTCCGGACTGGCCTTCAGACTGCGAGTATAAGTTAACAATTGACGGGTGATCCGAACCATTCGCATCAGGCCGTCCCGACTTTGTTGGAGATAGTCCAGCGCCTTGTTGGCCTCTCCCTGTTCGATTACACGAATCGCCAGATTCAGGTATCGTAAGATGCCATCCAATGGATTATTCAGTTCATGGGCAACCGTACCAGCCAATCGCCCCAGAGCGACCAGTTGCTGGATTTGTTCCTCATGGATTGACTCTGAGGAATTTGCCGTTTCCTTTTTGTCAGGAACCATGTTTTCGTCCGCGATTTCCATCCTTCCTATATTAACATTTTTGCTGGGAAATAGCAATGTGGATGTTGCTAAAAAGAAACATTAAACTTGAATCCTTTAATAAAAGTCATACCTTTGTTGTTATTCAGCAACAATTGATGCCGATTCGCTTCATGAGATAGACCTATAAAGGATTTTTGGGATAGAACCAACGTCCTATAAAGTCTGTTTGGTGGGTAGTTTATATCGGTTCATCCACAGTGCTCTTTATGATTAATCTGAATGGTATGCGTTTTGCGTACTTATATTTGAATTCGTGGGGAGCAGGAATATGAGCCAGGAAACGGACAGGAGGGCTCACAGACGGCTCAATTTGCGTCTGGCGGTACTGTGCCGAAAGGTCGGCGCCGGGGCGGAGAGACCCTATACCGGCAATACCCTGAATATTAGCCCAAGCGGGGCTCTCATGCAAATCAGCGGGATGAAACTTTTTAAGGGGGAGATGTTAAATATCGAAATCGCCATTCCACCCGCCCGGGACCTGTTAAAAAATGGGGGCCGTTTTTCAACGCAAGGACAGGTCATCCGTATCGAATCCATGGAGTCGTCCCGGCGAGCAGATGAATATGTGGAAACGCAACAGATTGCCGTTGAGTTTTCTCGATCTCCTCACCTGCGATTGTAGACTTTCCACTCCTACTCATGTAGAATTCTGTTTATGAAGTTGATGAAATATCTAGGTTTATTAATGACCGGTGTTGTAATTGCTGGATGTGGTCGGGTGGAATCCACATCGCAGAACCGGCCTGCAAGACGACTGAAGATCGGGGATCTGGCACCTGGCGATCCGGTCGAATTTCCAAAACAGGTGAGTTTTCAGATTGCCACTCTGGAAATCTCCACTGATCATATCGATGTATTGCAGGATGCAATTCAAAAATTGCACAGCGAACCGTTACATTTTGCCAGTCTGCATGCCTTTGAAAACAGCGGCTTGACGGCGGGATTCGGCCAGTCGACTGACTGGCACAAATTTACCGTTAAAATGGATGAAGCCAAACCAAGACAGGTCTACGTAAATACCCTGGTTTGTCTTGATGAAAAGGGGCTGGATATGGCCTCCGGGCAATTGTATGAATCGCAGACAGTAATTTATAAAGATGCCGGGCAATCGTTCCAGGAAGTCACTCTGGAGCCCGGTCAGGTGGCCTGGTCGATTCGAAGTCGGCCGATTCCGGATATGCCGGGTGTCGCCGATACAACGATTCAGGCAGTGCATCGACGGCGCACCGATATTACAGCCGCCCGGTTGTCTCGCACCGTCGATGTTAAACAAACGGTCTTAGGGCCAACAACTTTGTCGGTAAAAATCGGCAGCGGTCAGTTTCTCGTCCTGGCCCCAAACCGGATCGATGAACAACCAGAGTCATTGGTCAACCTTCTCTTTCCTAATCCGAGAGATGCAGATGTGATCCGATTCTATCTGATCCTTTGTTCGAAGGTGGGACGATGACCGAACGGGTAGGATTCTGTCCACGACCCACTGTTGTACTCACAGGAGCCTCTGGATATGACGAAAACATCCTGTCTGCTGTCATCCAAAGACAATTCGAGTACATATTTACAAAGGATGTTCCGATTCACAAAGGAGATCAGGTTCTGATCAAACCCAATCTGATCGTGCCCCGTCCACCGGAATCTGCCGTACAGACCCATCCGGCAGTTATTCTAACTGTTGCCAGACTTTTACTCGATTTAGGCACCAGGCCTTTTGTCGCCGATTCGCCCGGATGGGGCAGCATGCGTTCTTGTATCCATGCTCTTCAACTGGACGGGCCATTGCGCCGGCTGGGTATTCCTTTTTTCGCTTTAGACAGGCCTATCGTTCGGGAACTGCCGGGTTGCGATGGGATGCGCATTGCTGTCAGCGGCAGGGCCCTGGAGGCCGATGCGATTATTAATCTTCCCAAGTTCAAGGCTCACCAGCAGCTTGGAGCCACATTTGCCATCAAAAACATGTTTGGATGTGTCCCGGGTAAACGAAAGGCCTGGTGGCACTTTGCCAAAGGAAAAAGCTATACTGACTTCTGTTCTATGCTGATCGGAATTTATCGTCTGTTTTCACCGATGTTTACTATTATTGATGGTATAGTAGCCATGGAAGGGATGGGACCAATCAAAGGAAAGCCGAAACCATTAGGCGTCCTGATAGGGGGAAGGGACCCGGTGGCTTGTGAACTGGTATGTTGTGAAATTGCTGCTTTTGATCCGACGGATCTGCCGATTCTGTGCCGGTGCCGGGAGATTGGTTTTGGACCGACAACGATGGAAAAAGTGGATTTGTTGGGCGATCCACTGGAATCATTTCAATGTCGAGATTTTGAACCTGCCCAGCAAACTCTGCTGGAATTCTCACTCGGCCGGGTATGTAAAAGCATAACCAGACAATCACTACACTTGCTTAAAGGATGTATGAGACAATCCAAAATATAGGGGAGATCCTTAAAAAGGAAAGGGGAAAGTATGAAAACAAGAACAGGATATATGACAACGTGGTTACTTTTTTTAGTGCTGATGACGGGATCTGCTTCCTGTCTTGCCTCTTCATTGGCCGATCTGGCTCGTCCCATACAGGGTCGAAGCATGCGCGAAAGCTCCACCCATCGACTCGGAGCGGATGGTCGGTTCGATCCGATGGGCAAGCCCGATCCCGACAGCAACTGGGATAATAAGAATGTCGCCCCCGGTGAAACGAAAGTGCTCATGGATCGATCCGGACCCGGCATCATCACACATATCTGGCTGACCTTCCTGGGTCCTGAGCCACAGGCCTGGGCCAAGGATGGATCGGCCAATCATCAGGAAATGCTGTTACGGATGTACTGGGACAAGGAATCCAAACCCGCCGTTGAGGCACCTGTGGGTGATTTTTTTGCCTGCGGTTTCGGTAAGCGAAGCGAAGTGATTTCATTGCCGGTCATCGTCGAAGATGCCGATTCCTACAACTGTTTCTGGCACATGCCGTTTCGCAAGCATGCCCGTATTGAGATCGTCAATCAGAGCAAAAAACCGATCAGCCTTCTGTATTATAATATCGACTGGATCAAGACCGATTCGATATCTAAGAATACGCCTTATTTCTACGCCCAGTATCGACAGGAATATCCTGTTACGCAAGGCACTGATTACCTGATCCTGGACACACAGGGTAAAGGCCACTTTATCGGCATGGTTCTGAGCGTCCGCACACGCAGTCCCTCCTGGTTCGGCGAAGGGGATGAGAAGATCTATATCGATGGGGAAAAGGACGCCTCTATTTGGGGCACGGGTACGGAGGATTATTTTCTCTCGGCTTGGGGACTCAAGACGACCAGCACCCCGTACTTTGGAGTGACCTATTTCGACCAGTGGGGCATCGTCGGAGGGCATACGTGTGCCTATCGCTGGCATGTCCAGGATCCCATCGTCTTCAACAAGAGCATTCGTGTGACCATCGAGCATTTCGGATGGATATCCCCGGATGAAAATCCGGATTACAAGAGCAATAGCTGGAACGAGCGACAGGATGATTATTCTTCGGTGGCGTTCTGGTATCAGACCGGCACGCCCACATTCAAAGCACGCGCCCCGCACGCGAAAGAGCGAACACTTCCGAATCTGGATCGCATCATCTATGCCCATGCGATTACCGATCCCAAGAGCCATGGCAAGGGGGATACGGCTGTGCAGAAATTGGACCAATACGAACAGCCGCAACTGCTCTATAAGCCCGTCGAACAGGCGGATGCCTGGCTGGAAATTCCTTTTGAAGTCGAAAAAAAGGAACCAAAACGATTGCTTCTGGTGCTTACGACCAGCTATGATTTTGGAAATTATCAGGCCTTCTTGAATGGTGTGAAATTAGGCCAACCGGTGGATTTGTATTCGAAGGACGTCGATTCGCGGGAAGCTCATCTGCTGGATTTCTGGCCGGATCCGGGCAAGTATACCCTCCGGCTGGAATGTGTCGGCAAAAACGCTCTATCGCAGGGATATTACCTGGGTATCGAATCGGTACGTCTTCGTGAGCGACGTCCGCGCGTTATCGATTATGCGCACGAAAAAGACAAGGACTGGAAAGAGAAACCTGTCCTGTATCGATAAGCCGTACGTCTTGTCCTTTATAGGGATTCTTGAAGATAAGACGATTTTTTTTCAAGAGTCGTCAGAAACATACATTTCGCCCGGCCCGAGATTATCGTACCAGGTGAATTTCATAATCACGGAGGTTACGACCAGTACGATAATTGCTCCACACATCGTGCGGTATTCCCGAATGACCAGACAGATAGGGATCACCATCAGCGTGATTTGCCAGATAATTCCTACGGCCACATTGAATGCATCCCACGGCAGATTCTTATTCTTTTCTATGCCGGGTGCGATTTGCCGCAATTGCTCCAGTACAGGCGTCCAGACTCCCCAGGGTCGAACCGTTCGGTAAAAGTCGCAAAGTATGGCATCCTCTTCCGGCGGTGTCAGCAGGCAAACCGTAACCGATGCAATCGTGCTGGCGGCAAGGCTGAACGGCAGGATATACATCCGGTTCATGTCCGGCCAGATCGCCAGAGGAATCATTGATGCGATTACGCCCCCGATCATCCCGGCCGCAAACCCGTACCCGTTGAACCGCCACCAGTGCCATTTCAGAATATTCGGCGCGACATACCCGCCATACAGAGCGAAGGTGATCCAGTTGGTGATACTGTGAATGCTCTTGACATTCATCCCTACGATAATCGCCACCACGACCAGCAGAACCGAACAGAGATAGCTCATCCACACATACCGGCGAACGGGAGCATCTTTGCGGATATAACTCTTATAGATATCATTAACGATATACGCCGCCCCGGCATTCACTGTCGAATCGAACGTGCTCATAAACGCCGCCAGCAGGCCTGCCATCAGGATACCCACCAAACCGGCTGGAACAAAGTCGCGAATGACGAGCGGCAGAATCTGTTCGAAATCCACTTTGTCTCCCCGCGCCAGAATCTCTTGCACGTTCGGACTGAAAAACACCAGACCCAGCATAGCGATCCCCGTGATCATCAAAAAACGGGGGAAAAGCTGCACCACCGACATCCACCAGTTCTCCAGGGCTGCTTCTCTCGGGCTGCGTGTCGAGAGCACATGCTGGATACCATAGCCCGGTGTAGGTCCGGCCATGCTGACCAGAAGCCCCTTGAAGAACATCATCATGATCACAATACCGAACAGGCTGTACCCATCCTTCACAATCTTCTGATTGAGCTGGTCGATCAGTCCCGACCAGTCCAGATCCATTTTCCATCCAAAAAACAGGTTGTTCCACCCCTCCGGTACAGCTTTGCTCAGCATGTCCGGTGAGACTCTGTACATGGCTACTGCGGCGATGAAAATCGATGCCACCGTCAGCAGCACGAATTGCACAACATCCGTCAGCACCACGCTATACCATCCACCCAGAAGCAGATAGGCAGTAGTAATGATCAGGATGATGATCGCATATACATCCGAGGAAGCGAACGGCCCCCATTCCAGGTTCCACGGGAAGAATACCTCTGCGAATTTGCCGATTCCCTGGAATGCGTAGCTTAAAAAGCCCACCGTCGCGATCAGGGCGTAAATCACCACGCTGATATGCGACAGGTCGCCGCCCAGTCCATATCCAAACCGCGTTCGCATCCATTCGGCCCCGGTCAATACGTTCGAGCGGCGGATCCACGGGCCTAGATAGACCTGCCGGAATACCCGGTCAAAGAGAGGCCAGATCAGCGGGATCCAGGCCGCCTTGACACCATAGGTAAAAAGCATCATCACGAACCACATTGTCCCGGTGATGTCGAAGCCGCTGGCCCCGTGCGAAATACCGATGATCCACCATGGCAACGACTTACCCCCCAGAAAATACGACTCGAGATTCCGTGACGCCCGTTTGGACAAAAACCAGCCCATCAGGATCACGATGGCGATATAGCCGATGATAATTCCTTTATCTACTGTATGCAGTTCCATCCATCCGCCTTTCTGTCTAAACCGGGCATTTCAGAAGATAATCCACCAACTCCTGCAGTTCACACGTCGCCATGCCCACATATTTATCCGCTGCTCCGTAATACACAAACAGCGTATCTCCGATAATCACCTTGCCGCACGGAAATACGCAGCCGCGATAGTATCCATCAATCTCATACTCCGCTTCCGGCTGCATGATCCAATCCCGCGTTCGATATCGGACGATACTCGGATGCTTTAAATCTAGCAGCAGAGCCCCAAGTCGGTAAAACTTGTCCGGCCCCACCGCGTGATACAGAGTGAGCCAACCGTGGTCGGTCCGGATCGGAGGCGTATTGGCTCCGATCTTGTCGGCCTCCCAGGAATATTCCCGCTTGGCCAACAGTTTGCTCTGTTTGAATCCCAGCAGATCGTCCGCGAAGGAAATCCAGATGCACGGATGCTCGGTCCCATACGCTGGCCCGGACCATTCCAGCGGGCGATGCAGCATGACGAACTTGCCCCCGACCTTTTCCGGAAACAGGATCACATCCCGATCATCCAGCATCGGATCGGTAATCCGTCCGGCCCGGATCCATGTCTTGAAATCCTGCGTCAAAAGAAGCCCCGTACTGGTTGCGTTCGTGCGGATCGCCTTGGGAAACTCCGGTGGACAGACCGGCCAATGGTACCGCTGTTCGGTCGGCATCCAGAATTGCCCGAATGGAAAGTGACGCGCTGCATAGGTGATATAGTACCAGTCGCCGATTTTGACCATGCGCGGATCCTGGATCGTTGAAGCATCAAATCCATCGACACTGGGAGGTAATACCGGCTTATCGGAAACCCGCTCAAAATGCATCCCATCCTTACTCACCGCCAGGCCGAAGTAGCATTTGTATTCCGGGTGCGACTCGGCGGCCCGATAGAGCAGGATTACCTGTCCCTTATCGGGATCGTACCAAGCCGCGGGATTGAACACTGCCAGGTCCTCCCAAGAGTTTGCTGCATTAGGCGAAAGGATCGGATTCCCTTCGTATCGCTGTAGCCGCATAGCTGCTCCTTACAACAAAAACATCCTGCCGATACATTGCCAAGAGGGTACAGAATAAGACACTTCCTGTCACGGATTTTCTGTCATGACAGATCATTCGAAAATATCATTATGAATACAAGAGATGGCTAGAATGACTCTGAAATGAACGGGTATAATCAGGGGAAGTTATTCAACGCAACGGATTCATGAACCGGTAGCTTGCCCTTGTTTCTTTGGATTAGACGGCTTGAAATCTTCCGGGTGAAACTGCGTTTCGAACCTTGTTCCGCCCATCCGAATCGGCGCCAGCTCCGATTCGCTCACTTGCCCGTTGATAAATTCCTGGACGATCGGATTGGGATGGTTGCGGATATAGTCGGCATCGCCGTCGGCCAGGATCCGCCCCTCGTGGAACATCACAATCCGATCGGCAATCTTGTATGCACTCTTCATATCATGTGTTACCACGACGCTGGTTACTTTCAGTGCTTCCTGCAGTTTTAGGATCAGCTCATTGATGATATCCGACCGCACCGGATCCAATCCCGTCGTTGGCTCATCATACAGGATCACCTCCGGATTCAGTGCGATCGCCCGCGCCAGGGCCACACGCTTTTGCTGTCCGCCGGACAGACTGGCCGGAAAGTAAAACTGAAATCCGTCCATCCCCACCATCGCCAGTTTTTGCTTAACCAGCTCATCCATCTTATTCCAGTCGGTGATTTTCTGCTTTTGCTGGATCGGGAAGGTGATATTCTCATACACTGTCAAGCTGTCAAACAGCGCCCCCATCTGAAAGCAGAATCCATAATGCCGCCGCACCTCCGCCAGATCCCTCTCATGCTGATGATCGATCCTCTGACCTTTGAAAAAGACCTGCCCTTCGGTCGGACGCTCCAGTACGATCATGTGCTTCATCATCACCGTCTTGCCGCAGCCGCTCTTGCCGATGATTACGGTGGTCTTGCCCGGCTCGACGGCCAGCGACACATTATCCAGCACGGTCCTTCCGCTGTACTGCTTGGTTACATTCTGCACCACGATGATACCGTCGTCCTTGTGTACGTCTTTATGCACGCATTTGCTCCATCATAGTAGTGACTTGATCGGCCAGAACGTCGTATAAACCGACTTGATGACGATAGCGTAGAAAAAGTTAATCGCCAGAATACAGACAAAACTGCCAACGAAAGCCTCCGTACAAGCCTGTCCGACGCCTTGGGCGCCTTCTCGGCAGGTAAAGCCTTTGTAACAACTGATGATTGCCATTGCTCCACCGAAAAATATCCCCTTCATCGCGCCGGTTAATATGTCCCATAATTCGACCGATTGAGCACTGTAGTCAATATACGCGGCACTGTTGATCTTAAGCTGAATAACACTGACAAGATACCCACCGGCAATGCCCATGAAATCAGCGTAGATGATTAGCAGGGGAGTCAGGATCAGGCAGGCCAGCATCCGCGGTGCTACCAGATAGCGGATCGGATCGACACCCATGCTCTCCACAGCCGAGATCTGTTCGGTTACATTCATAGTCCCCAACTCGGCTGTCAGGGCTCCGCCCACGCGTCCGGCAAGCATCACTGCCGCCAACACAGGACCAAGCTCCTTGACCACAGCGATATTAATCAGGACACCCAGTCGCTCTTCCAGCCCCATTCCCGCGAGCTGATCATAAGCCTGAATTGCCAGGACCATTCCCACGAAAGCGCCGGTAATCATGATTACCGGAACACTGCGAACTCCGATGGCATTCATCTGGGCCCAAATCAGGGGGTACGCCCTGGGATTGAACAGGGTACGGAACGAGGAAATCAGTCCTCGTGAGCAGAATCGGGAAAACCGCCCCAGGTCTTCCACACCCTGCATGGTATGAGCACCAATTTGTTCAATCATGGCCATTTTGATATCCCATAAGACGATACGGTGAGACAATCTGCAAGAATATCGTCCGGCCAAGGACTTCATTTCACCAAAAAGCAAACGGTAAGCGGCTTAAACATGTAATATCCGGGCAACATCGCCCAAGATAAGGTCTATTCATCAGACATAGAGTAAAATGGTTGAACTGATCTTACATTATAGGACTTATAGAAAGAAAGACAGTCGTTAATATGAGACGAATAGATAAATTAGGAAAATAGTAAATCGCGTTATTATTTTCTCTATATTCACTCAAGATTTTTTCTTCTCTCCTCCGATAGGTTATTATCAATGTTTTGCATATAACCCATATTAACATTTTTGAAGTGGGATTCAAAGATATATGGTAACATGGAATACAATGGAGAAGAAATGATTAAAGAGAACACTTTAGAAAGATATTTGACGGCTCTGTTAGATGGTAATCGAACTGCCTGCCGTGCTGTCATTGAGGAAACCCTTCAAAGCGGCGTCCCGGCTAATCAGGTCTATATGGATATCATCTGGCCGATCATGCTCGAAATTGAGCGGTTATTCAAGGAAGATCGCATTACCTCGGCACAGGAATCCTTTGCCAGTCGGATTAACCGGACGATTGTAGACCAGTTACAGAATAAACTACCGCGGCGAACTAACCGTCAACAAAGGATCGTAATATGCAGTGCTCCGGATGAAAATGCCGAATTAGGCGGACAAATGACTGCGGATCTGTTCGAGAGTGACGGCTGGGATACCCGATTTCTGGGAGGTAGTGTTAATAACGATGATATCTTGGAATACGTTCATTCCTTCCGACCGGATGTACTGCTTTTATATGGAATCGCTGCACAGTATGCGCCTCAGATCCGGCAGTTGATTGATTCGATTCGTGATGTTAACGCCTTCCCTAATATGCGGATTATGCTTTCCGGAGGCGTTTTTGAGCGGGCCGAAGGGCTTTGGGAAGAGATCGGGGCCGATCTGTATGCCCCAACAGGTGCCGAAGCGGTCCAAATGGCCGGTACAGGTAAGGAAGAATTGCCCAAACCCAAACGAACGATTAAGCGGCGAAAACGAGCTGAAATCGAACGGCAGCGTGCCGAGTCTTATCAGCAAACGCAGGAGGAAATGGCTGTTACCGGTTGAGTTATCCCTGTAGACAGTCCAGTATGAAAGGCATGTGGCAATTTGCTGCATGCTTTTTTTATTGAATTTTAAAATTCATGAGATTGGTAAGAATGTATCTCCAGAGGATAGGATAGGTTTGGTTAGATTAGATATCCATGGTTGATACATCTCAGATTTCTTTTGAAATCCTATTGCAACCACAAGAACAAAATGCTAATTTACTAGCTTTGTCTGTAAATGGAAATTGGCCCTGAACGACGGCGGGAACCATGATTTTAACGGAAATTCTGCAACCAACGTGTGTAAAAGCCCCTTTGGAGGCTACAGATAAAGATGGTGTTATCACGGAATTGATCGATCTGCTCGATGCCAGTGGTGCATTACAGGATAAAAATGCGGTTCTGGAAGCAGTCCTAACACGTGAGGCGACCCGGAGCACTGGTATCGGTTCAGGCATTGCTATTCCCCACGGTAAATGTGCCGGAGTCAGGGAACTGGTGATGGCTATGGGCATTGCCGGAACACCGATCGAATATGACAGTATCGACAATAAGCCGGTTAAAATCATTTGTCTGCTGGTATCGCCCAATACGCAAACCGGCCCACATATCCAGGCCCTGGCCCGGATCAGCCGGCTGATGCTGGATGAGGAATTCAAGGCCAAACTCGAAAAAGCCGCCAATTCAGAAACCGTCTATGAATTGATCAGCACCAAAGAACACGAATAGAACCATTCAGAAATCATCACAGACAACTGTTTTTGTAACATGATGTCCAATTGGACTCTCTTTATCCTTTTGAATTTTCTGCTTTTATAAGCACGGTTTCACGTCTGTTCATGAGGATAATCCTTGACAATTGGAGGGAGGAGTGTTAGAGTCTGGAAAAACGTTTTTCTGGCCTGCTTTTATTGAGTAACTAGCGGGGAGGAGAAAACGTGTTTTTTTATAAGCTGTTCTTTTAGAAACCGGCTTTTCTCAAATGAGATGGAGGAGGCCGGTTTGTTTTCATTTCCGCCTTTAAGTGATAAGGAAAACTCGAAAAGGAGTTGGAAATATGAAACACAGTTCACTTTCTCGAAGACACTTTTTGAAAGCCTCTGCCCTCGCAGCTTCCTTTCCTTTGTTTGTGCCTTCTTCGGTTCTGGGACGGGAAGGTTCGGTTTCTCCCAGCGAAAAGATTACCGTGGCGACGATCGGACATGGGAATCGATGTGCAGCGGTGATCCCTTTTTTCATGCAATTCGATGAAGTTCGGTGTATTGCTGTTTCCGATTCACGCGCCGAACGCCGGGCGGCTGGCAAGGCCCAGGTGGACAGGCATTACAGTAATGAGGATTGTGTGACCTATACGGATTTCCGTGAGTTATTGGCTCGTCCAGATCTGGATGCTGTTTTAATTGCTACCGGCGACCGTTGGCACGCACTGGCTTCGATTCTTGCAGCTAAAGCAGGCAAGGATGTCTATTCGGAAAAGCCGATGACCATGACCATCGAAGAGGGACGGGCTCTGGTCGAGACGATGCAGCGGCTTGGCACTGTGTATCAGTGTGGCCACCAGCGGCGCAGCGTGGATTCCTATCGTTTTCAGGTAGAGATTGCGCAAAGCGGACGTATCGGCAGGTTTCACACAGTAGTCGCCCAGATGTGGGAAAATCCGGTTCTCCGGCCCCAGTCGCCGCATCCGGTTCCGCCCGGTGTCGATTACGATATGTGGCTCGGGCCAACCCCATGGCATCCCTATATTCCCGCACGGTTTAATGGTTGGAACTGGTTCTGGGATACCGGTGGGGGTACCTTGATCAACATGGGTTGTCATTACACGGATATTGCTCAATGGGGATTGGATACCGATGATACCGGACCGATTTATTACGAGGGCACAGCCGAATTCGTACCGGGCAATTTCGCCGATATCCCGCGTGTGGCCCAGGTTAATTGCACCTACGCCGATGGCCGCAAGTTGATTTTGCGTTCATATGGTGCGTTTGGAGAGCGGTTCATTCGCTTCATCGGGGATGAGGGATGGATTCAGGTGGATGATGAAACCAATGTTATCACGGCTGAACCGGCAAGCGTCTTGAAATTGCGTGAAATTTCGGCCAGGAGCTGGGCTGATCCGGGAGGGCATATCGGCAACTTCCTGCGATGTATTCGAACCCGCCAGGAAACCATCTGCTCACCGGAAAAGTCGCATCGGGCGACTTCGATCGGACATATTGCCAACATCTGTATTCGGCTCGGACAGGAGTTAACTTGGGATCCGAAAACGGAAACCTTCCTGAACAATGATCATGCCAATCGGATGATCAGTCGAACCATGCGGGCACCGTGGCATCTATAAGTCACTTGGAAGTTCGGAGAGCACTATTCATCGAGATCGAGGTGAGAAGATGAGACGAAGGTATATAACGTTGACTCTGACAGTTGGAATAGTATTTTTCAACCTGACAATATGTCATGCGGCTCAGACTTATTCCAAAGGGGATGTGGATCGATTGGTCGAACAGCTCAATAACTATGAATATCAAAACGATCCTGCCACAATACGATCCATCGAAGGAATCATTCGATATGGAAGCACCGAGCCCCAGATGATCGCGTATATGGAAGAGCAACTCTTGAAACTGCTGCAATCTGAGCAGGCGACCCTTTCGGCAAAACGATTTGCCTGTCATCAGCTTTGGATCATCGGATCCGAACGATCCATACCAGTGCTGGGAGACATGCTGAAGCGACCTGAAACGTGTGAAATGGCCTGTTATGCCCTGCGCAGCAATCCATCCCCACAAACCGATGCAGTCTTACGGGATGTATTGCCCCTGGTCGATCCGGAAGATAAAATCCGTATTATAAATCTGCTTGGGGAGCGCCGCAATCGGGATAACTTTCCGTTCTTGATAGAATTGGCGCGTGGCAAGGATGCTAAGCTGGGGCAGGCTGCTGTTGTCGCCCTGGGCAAGCTCGGTACAATTCCTGCTGCGCAATTTCTCAAAGAAGCCCGTGGCAAGGCGAAGGCCGATATCAAAGATCAAATCACACAATCCTATTTGCAATGTGCCCAGCGACTACTCCTGCAATCGCAAAAAAAGGAGGCCGTTGCGATATATAAAGAGCTGTTGGCGCCGAACGAACCGATATGGGTGCGCCAGGCAGGCGTGATGGGAATGCTGCAGTCCGGGGGGGAAAGCATTCCCGAGGAAATCATCCAAGTTATTCGGGGAGACAATGCTCGTTTACGAGCTGCAGCAATTTCCGGATTGCATTTGATGCCCGGTCGCCTGGTTACTCTGCAGATGCTGACTGGGCTGGAAAGTCTTTCTTCCGGAGATCAGGCTCTGCTGATTGAAGCTCTCACTGTAAGAGAACCCAAGCTGGTACGTACCTCTATAGCAAAGAAGACTGAAAGTTCGGATTCCAGTGTTCGTGTGGCGGCCTTGACCGCATTGGGGAAAGTGGGTGATGTTTCTTCTGTGCCGGTTCTGATAAAAGCACTATCGGGAACAGAGGGGGATCGACAAGTGGCGTTGGTCTCCTTGCGACAGTTGAAGGGTGATTCGATCAATTCCGTAATTCTTACCGAAATGCAGGCTGCACAAAATCAGACAAAAGCTGATCTGATCGAAATTCTCAGTGATCGTCAGGCAACAGAAGCGGTGGATGCAATTCTGAAAGCGGCTGAAGAGGGTAATGCAATCGTTCAAAAAGCGGCCTATAAGGCTCTTGCCCGTCTGGCCGAGGAGGATAAACTCAAGGATATTCTTCAGGTATTTCTCTGGAATTACAATGCCGAAACCGCGACCGAAGCCGAACGGATGATTATCGCCATTGCGAAAAAGGGGGATGTATCGGAAAATAGCAAACTCGTTCAGACCGCATCCGTTGCCATGAATCTACCTGAAGAGACCCGGAAGCCTGTCTGCCTTTCGCTCCTCCGTGTTCTGGGCGGGATTGGGAGTGAAAAGGCCCTCGAGTTTCTAACGATGCTGTGCTGGAATCCGGATGTCGAAATTCGTGACACCGCCATTCGTGAGTTGAGCCAATGGTCGGATCCTGTTGCTTTACCCAAATTATTCGAATTGATGGATAAGACGGATGAAGAAACAACCCGCATCCTCGCTTTGCGGGGGTATTTACGTCTCTTGCAGGTTCCATCAGATCGAAGCTGTTCTGATACCGTTACCATGATGATCTCTGTCCGAAAATATGTGACGCGCTTGCAGGATCAGAGGTTAGTCCTGTCGGTTTTAAGTACATTGAATTGTATGGAAGCACTGGACATGGCGGCTGGTTTTCTGGATAATGCCGCCGTGGCGCAGGAGGCGGCTCTGGCATCTGTCAGGATTGCAGATGCGCTTACGGAAGCCGAATATAAATCCCGTGTAAAAGCGGTGATGCAAAAGGTGCTTACGGTGGTCCAGAGTGGCGAACTTGCTAAACAAGCCGAAGCGATTTTGAAACGTGCCGGAACGTAGAAACGCCGGTGTTGAAAATGGAACCCAGGGTAGGGGGCTAATATGAAGATCGGAATCAACTTGCTGTTGTGGACGCCGCATGTAACGGCGGAATATTTTCCGTATTTTTCCAGGATTCGTCAAACCGGTTATGACGGCGTGGAAATTCCCATCTTTGGCGGGGAGGTTTCTCACTACAAGCGAGTAGGAAAAGCAATCAAGGATCAGGGAATGGGCTGTACGGTAGTCACCGTGATCCCCGACGAAGAGCATAATCCGATCAGTCCTGAAGAGACCCATCGTCAGGGGGCGGTTGATTATCTCAAACATGTCATCGATTGCTGTGCAGCATTAGATGCCGAAGTGCTTTGCGGGCCTTTGTATCAACCTTTGGGGGTATTCACCGGGACCGGACCGACGCAGGCCGAGAAGGATCGGGCAATGGAGGTACATCGGATTGTAGCGGACTATGCACAACAAGCTAAGGTTATACTGGCGGTTGAAAGCCTGAACCGGTTTGAGTGTTATTTCATGAATACCTTAGACGATATCACCGCCCATGCCCGTCGGGTGGACCATCCTTTCTTTGGTGTTATGTATGATACGTTTCATGGCAACATCGAAGAAAAAGATCCGGTTGGCTGCATCACGAACAATATCGATATGCTGCGGCATGTACACATCTCTTCGAATGATCGAGGTACGCCCGGACGAGGCCACATTCCCCTGGCCGAGACATTCCGGGTCTTACGACGGGGCGGCTATGACGGCTGGCTGACCATTGAAGCCTTTGGGCGGACCATGCCGGACCTGGCGGCGACGACGAAGATTTGGCGCGATATTTCGGCTGGTCCGGAGGAGGTGTATCAAGTTGGCTATAAGACAATCCGGGAAGGTTGGGATGCGGCCGCATAAGGAAATTCTAGTTTTCCCCGCAATGGAAAGGAATGTCGATTTGCGAATCAATGAAGAATTATGATAAAGGATACGGAGACAGATCATGAAGAAGATTTCGATTGGAAGCTGGGCGTATGCAATCGGCCCCTATGCCGATAATCCGGTTGCATGGGAGGATGTCATCGAAAAACTCAGCGACTTGGGTTTTGACGGTGTGGAACTGGGAGGATTTCCTCCCCATCCGAATCCAGACGATCTGGCAACCAAAGAGCAGCGGCAGGCCTGCAAGCAGCAGCTTGCTTCCAAAGGTCTGGGTTTTTCAGGGCTGGCGGCGAATCTATGGTCCCAGCATTTGATTGATACGGCCGACAGCGCACCCTATATCGACGAGTTTCGCAAAAACCTGCAATTCTGTCAGGACATGGATATTCCTGCGATACGCGTGGACACTGTCCAGCCTCCGACCATCTTTGATAAAATCGATCCGGAAACGGCTCGTAAGCGCGTCGTCGATACATGGAAAATTTGTGCGGACGAGGCGGCTGATGCAGGTGTACGTCTGACTTGGGAATTCGAGCCCGGTTTTGCGTTTAACAAGCCATCGGATATCTTTCGCATTCTGGACGAAGTCAATCACGACAATTTTGGGGTGATGTTCGATGCCTGTCATGGCTATATGGTGGCTGTCGAAGGCGCTCGCCAGCCCGGTAAGAAGGAAACATTGCCCGGAGGCGTCCTGGAATTGGCTCGGAAACTGCGGGGTAAAATTAATCACATTCATGTCATAGATTCAGATGGTACATTGCACGACGACGAGACCAGTACGCACGCTCCTTTTGGTGAAGGCAAAGTCGATTTCGATGAACTGATTCCGGAGTTGAACCGCAATGATATGGGCCATAACTGGTGGACTATCGATCTATGCTTCTGGCCGGATGCCTGGCCGGTGACGGCCAAATGCAAGCAGGCAGTTGATGAATTGAATAAAAAATACGGTTAATTCCTGATGAGTAATCAAAACCCGTGATCAGGGAGGAAAGTATGGCAAAAAAACTGAATATCGGAATAATCGGTTACGGCTTCATGGGCCGAACACACTCCAATGCATATTGTAAAGCGCCTCATTTTTTCGATTTACCGTATGAACCGGTGTTGAAACTGGCTTGCGGTTTGGAGGAAGACAAGGCCAAGGCCTTTGCTGAACGTTGGGGATATCAATCTTACACGACCGACTGGCATAAAGTGATCGAGGATGACAAGATTGATGTGGTAGACATCTGTGTGCCGAACAATCTGCACGCGGAAATTGCTCTAGCGGCGGCCAAAGCAGGCAAGGCGATCTGCTGTGAGAAACCCCTTGCGTTAAATACCACCCAGGCCCAAAAGATGGTCGAAGCCGTGGAAAAGGCCGGTGTTCCCAATCTGGTATCGTTTAATTATCGCCGTGTGCCCGCTGTGACCTTAGCCAAGCAGCTCATCGACGAAGGGCGTCTGGGAAAGATCTTCCACTATCGGGCCAATTTCCTGCAGGACTGGACGATCTCTTCGCAGGTTCCGCAGGGAGGAATGGCAACATGGCGGCTGGATGTCAAGGCGGCAGGCTCCGGTGTGACGGGCGATCTGCTGGCGCACTGTATCGATACGGCCATGTGGCATAACGGTCCCATTACCTCCGTATGTGCCATGACGGAGACCTTTATCAAGGAGCGAAGGCATGCGGAGACCGGTAAGTTGGAGCCGGTGGGTATCGATGACGCTTGCACGTTCTTCTGTCATTTTGATAATGGTTCATTAGGGAATTTCGAATCGACACGTTATGCCCGGGGGCACAAGGCCCTGTATACCTTTGAGATCAATGGCGAGCATGCTTCCATCGCCTGGGATCTGCATGATCTGCACCGGCTCAGCTACTTTGACCATCGCGATGATTCCATTGTTCGCGGATGGCGATCGGTTCACGTAACCGATGGCGATATGCCGTATATGGACAAGTGGTGGGTTCCGGGATTGCAGATTGGTTATGAACACACGTTCGTCCATCAGGTGGCCGATTTTCTGGAAAATATGGCGGCCGGCAAGCCCACTTCACCCACTTTCCGGGAGGCGCTTGCAACACAATCGGTGTGCGATGCGGTTCTGACCTCGGCGAACAACAAGAAATGGGAAACCGTCAAATACTGACCTTTACATACAAGGAAAAAGACCATGTCAAATAAAGCGTTAGCCGCCAAAGCGATGGAACAGGGCAAAGGCATCGTCCGCCTTGCCCCCAATTGGGTGCCGCGGTCGTTTTGTGTACCGGGACGGCGCATCAAGCTTCACCCGGATGATTATTATGCCCTCGGCGGAGAGAGAGGGGGGATCGATGAACGCTGGTTCTCCTCGACAACCCCAGCCGACAATGGTCCGTTGACCGGGCCCAATGAGGGGCTAAGTTTTATCGTGATCGAAGATGGAGGCAAAACCGAGCAGGTTCTGCTGCGGAATGCCATTGAAGAACTCAAGGGCCAGATCATCGGAGACCGAATATGGAACGAACATAAACGCTGGCCGATGTACTCCAAATTTTTTGATAATAAAGGTGCTTTGCCGCATCACATTCATCATCGGGATAAACACGCAAAACTGACAGGGCAGTTAGGCAAGCCGGAAGCTTACTATTTCCCCCCGCAGGTGAACAATTACGGGGGAGATTTTCCCTATACGTTTTTCGGTTTGACACCGGGAACGAGGAAGGAGGAAGTACGTAAGTGCCTGGAAGACTTTATCAAGGGCGACAACAAGATTACCAACATCAGCCAGGCATACCGTCTGGAAGTCGGGACCGGATGGGATGTTCCGCCGGGAGTGCTGCACGCGCCCGGAAGTCTGTGCACCTATGAACCGCAGAAAGCCTCCGATGTGTTCTCCATGTATCAGTCGCTGACCGGGGATCAGATCGTGCCCAGCGAACTGCTCTGGAAAGATACACCCGACAATCGTGTGGATGATGTGGATTGGCTGCTGGAAGTTATTGACTGGGACCTGAATGTCGATCCGAAGTTCAAGGACAATCGCTTCATGCGGCCAAAACCAGTCAAACCACTCAAGGAGATGAAAGGTCAAGGTTATATCGAAAACTGGATTTGTTACAAATCCAAAGCCTTTAGTGCAAAGGAGTTGACCGTCCTGCCCGGGGCAACAGTGACTATTAAGGATGCCGGGGCTTATGGATTGATCATGATGCAGGGACACGGAACGATGGGTGTCTGGGAGACCGATACCCCAACGATGATTCGATACGGCCAGCTTACGCAGGATGAATTCTTTGTCAGTGAGCAGGCCGCTAAAGAGGGTGTAAAAATCACCAATCCATCAAAAACCGATCCGATAGTGATGCTCAAGCATTTTGGTCCCGACAATCCGGATTTGATTCTTGAGTAAATTTTCACGTCCTGTTGGAGCGTTTTTTTAGAAGGCGCTTGACGGAACCGTGTTAAAAGAGGTAATATGGAATAGAACTGACGGAGGGAAACCGGTCAGAGAGGAGAACATCTGGAGATTACTAGCGGAGTTCTTCTGCCAGTCCATACAAATTGGTACAGCTTGATGCCTGCTACGCTGTGTGAACTATCCATTTTTTTGGAGGAAGAACGATGGTGACGAGATGTGGTAAGACATGGATCCTTTCAGTGGCTGTAATTTCCCTTCTCTTTTCAACAGGACAAGCCGACTGGATGGAAGATTTTGAAGGGGATTTGACCGGCTGGCAATGGGGTGCCATCCCCAATTGGCAGGGTACTTTCACGCATGAAATTCTGGAAGAACCGGATGGCAATCATTACCTTGTGTTGCAGGAAACGATGCCCTATACGGATGTGATGGACCCGGGGAGCGGTTCGGCCTTCGGGATCGGTTTTGGTGACCCAGAAGTATTCACGGATGTATGCGTAGGGGCAATTGTGAATGTCACGGGTGAGGCGTCTATAAATTATCACGGACTGGCCGGCCGGGCTGTTACGACAGAAGTCCAAGTCGCACCAGGAGTCGTCCTCTTGTTGGCAGATGCATACATCTTGCATATTAACTGGGAAGATGGACCTGTAAATCTATCCATCAATATCGAGAAGGTGATTCAGAACCAGAATATCATGCGACAGGGTTTTCAGGCAGCGGTTCCAGGATACATTCATCGAAGGAGTTATTATGCGGAACTGGATATCCTCGGATCAGATCCGACATATGTAACCGGCCGATTGTATGAATATAAGGGTGGTCCTCTCGTGGCTCAGGTGGGACCCATGATCGATACGGCCGGGAATGATCCATGGGAAGATCCGGATGAATATGATGCCCCGTTTCTGAATGGAATGAGTGGCATTTTTGCACAAAATGAGCACGCTGATCCGGTTGGATACTTCACGACATTTGATGATGTTTATTCCACTTCTGTAGGCCCATCCGCCATATCGCCCGTACCTGTTGATGGAGCCGAAGGGGTAGGATTGGAACCGACGCTCCATTGGACTGAAGGGACTCATGCGACCGGACGACAGTTATGGTTTGGTCCGATCGGCGCAATGACGATGGTCTCGCCGGATTCAACAGATTATTCACCGGGGATTTTACAGGCCGGTCAAACCTATAATTGGCGTGTGGATCAAGTCGGGTCCGAAGGCCGGATTGTGACGGGACAAACCTGGAGTTTTTCGACGATTGATTGTCTTGTCGTGGATGATTTTGAATCGTATGCCGATGATGAAGCTTTGCAGAGCGCTTGGGACCCGAATTCCTTTGTTGGTGCTCCGCCGGATCCCAACAGTTCCAACTATCTGGATACAGACATGGCATCTCAGGGAAACAAGTCCATGCGATTGAAATACCAGAACATCACGGATCCTTTTACCCAGGAGTTCACTCGTGTATTTGACAGCCCTCAAGACTGGACCGCGTATGGCATCCAGGCGTTAACCCTGGCGTTTCATGGACGCAAGGAGAATGTGGAACAACCTCTGTTTGTGTACCTTCAGGACCAGGTAGGAGTTGATGCTAAAGTTGAGATTCCTCAGAACTATGCCGTCCGTGCCGATGAATGGAATGATTGGGACATCAATCTTGCTGATTTTGAAGGAGTTGATCTTTCGGCGATTGCAGTAATGATCATCGGAGTCGGTGGAGATGATACCGTAAAACAATCGGAGCCGGACGAAGTGAACATAGATTATATTCGGCTTTACCAGGCCAGATGTTTCAATAGTGCCGGACTGGATCTGTATGGCGATTTGAATGGTGATTGTGTTGTAAACATGGAAGATGTTTTGGTTTTGGCGCGTGGTTGGTTAAACAATGGAATGAGCGTAACTCCATAAATCGAATACAAATCATTCTAGATAAATAAAAAAAGGGCTCTCGAAAATGAGAGCCCTTTTTTATGTGTTTTCAGCACTATGAGTCTACTGTCCCGGCTGGGGATCATCGGCTGTCCAGTTGGCCGGGTCATTGCCGTACAACAGCGTCGGCTCGGTCGCGGTCGGATGGGCATGCTGCAGGCTGGCGCCCGTCCCGTCGGCCGCCGCCGGCCAGGGAGCCGTATCGTTGTAGTCCACCGAATCCACCCGGATGTAATACCGCTCCTTCTGCCACTCCTGGTCCCCCGGACGCGACAACGTCACCCGTTCACCGCCATTACTCAAATTGGTATCATTGGCAAACGGGCCCAATACCGTGACCCCCAGCGCCCCGTACCACGCCGTAAAGTCCGTCGGATCCTCGGCCACGATCAGATACCCACCGGCGGGGATGGTTGTATTGGCCGGGAAGACATACTCAATCCCGTTAGTAAACTGCCAAGGCACCAGCTCATACGACAAATCGAACGGATCATCACTGAGCTGGGTGGTCACCAGCTCCTGCAGGAACACCGGCTGATCCGTGATATTATGCAGTTCGAGATACTCTCCGCCGTCGTTGGTTGAGCCGGGACGGTACATAATCTCCGTCAGGAGCACCGGACCGACCTGGGGAGCGCTGTTGGCTTCCTCTTCTGTGGTCTCGGCCAGCAGGACAAAGTCATAGCCACTGGAGAGGCTTTCCTTCTCATACCG
>JAFGPC010000022.1 GCA_016926155.1 Sedimentisphaerales bacterium | reverse complement strand
TCGATCGAAGAGTTGATCCAGAGCATCGATGGCATGTCCAATCGCAACATTGCGGCACTCCGGAGAAGGTTCACCGTGGGATTCATACTGGCCTTCTTCGACTCTGAGGATTTCTCGTGTAATCCGCCGGATCAGGTAGGGCTTCGCGGCCGCAATGGTTACCGAGCCCCGGATGATATTGCCGGCGGTAATCATCATGGGACCTTGTATCGGGGCGTAATACTCTTCCAGGACGGCATCCAATCGCTTGTCTTCATCCACAACCGCCAGATGGGAAAGAATGAGAATGGCCCCCCATTTCAGAATGCTGTTGTCACAGACACTCAATTCTCGGAACACATTCCAATAGGGATAGACAAGGTCAGGACGCTGTTCACTGATCAGGCGAAGAACTTTTTCATAAGCAAACCGAACACTTCCTTTGGGGGCCCTGATACCCTTGATCAGTGGATCGATACACGGAGGATTTTCAATGGCATAGCGAGCAATCCTGGCCGCATCGAATCCCTTTTTACTTATTTCTTTGACAATATCCATCTCCGGATTTCCTTTCATCGGGGACTTAGCCTTTGATGACATAATTTGGCACTCCTATATGTACGACTGCTAATCATACCATAAACCGAGCGGTAATTTCAATGTTTCTCGTTGAGTTGGGTTCGCCCCGCGCACATGGATTTTCCCGGTGCCATGCTCCACGCTCGCGTGGGCATGTTTCCCATTTGTCATCTCGGCCGTAGCCTGTCCCGAGCGGAGCCGAGGGAAGCCGGGATCCCAGGAAAAGGGCCACTGGTACGTTCGTCCGAAGGACGGTTGTACCTGTCCCCTTTTTCCCATTCGTCATCCCGGACTTGATCCGGGATCCAGAATCGTAGGGTGGGCCATGCCCACGCGGTTGTCATCCCGCCCCGCCCACGCAGTTGTCATCCCGGACCCTGATGCGGGATCCAGAAATGTTCACTAGAGACTAGAGACCAGCGACCAGCAACTAACCCGGTGCCATGCCCCACGCTTGCGTGGGCATGTTTTCCATTTGTCACCCCGGCCCTGATTTGCTAATATCGATAATATTGCGTGCAGATTGTAATTATGACGTTAAATGGTAAATCCCGGTTGAAATAAATCACGTTGCTCTGCGACTACACAAGCAGTCACCGCCTGGGCTGCCGTGTACAATGACTCAGAGCAGAACGATACCCTCGTTAAACAATGGAGTATTGAGCATGTGGGATAAGATTCTTCAGAATCCGCAAAGTATAGTGATAATCATGGTCTTCAGCATACCTATAGTATCTATCGTGGCGTATTACTGGCACGAGGTTCTGAAAAACCGATCCGACAACGAACTAAAAAAGTCTATGCTCGAACGTGGTATGTCCGCTCAGGAGATCGAACAGGTAATAAACGCCGGGACAAAGAAGGCGCGCAAGGGCTAGTGCATTATCATAAGCCCCGTAGGGCCGCCCCCGCCCACGCAGTTGTCATCCCGGGCCCCAACCCGGGATCCAGATTCCCCCCCAAATCATAAATCCCCTGGCCTGTTTGAATTTTCCGGAAATGATAATAAGCTTTAAAATGTAGAAATATAAATTCTTACTTATTGTTGGATTACTACTTATCCTTAAAACCCCAACTTAGCCATGCTACATATTGGTCTCGTAATATAAGAGCAAGATCGAGGATCTCTAATGCTTGCTCTCGAGTCACTTTAACACCATGTACAGCAGAATTACATAACCTAACAATTGTTTGGATAAGTTCTGATTGTCGTGAAGTAATAGCTCTCTTATTGTGAAGTTTTCTTGCCATAATCGATGCACTATCACGTTCTCGAAATGCTATCCTCCATCCTATTCCTAGATTTTTAATCATTATTTCAATTTCCATCCTTAAACCCGCAAGGGCCAGATTGGGATCTTTCTCTGCTAATTGGCGATAGTAATTAATGTCAAGTCCTGACGGAGATGGAGAAAGGCCAAGATTTAGCATTCTGACATTCACTTCGGTCAAAGGTATTACGGGCCTTCCTTCTTTTATTTCTTGAATTGGTTTTTCTTCCTTGACTTCTTGAGAAAGTTCAATTGCTTCTCGAATTTCATCAGGAAATGTTTCGATTGAAACTCCCCCCGGTAAATCTGCCCTCTTAACACGGAGAAATAGACTTTCAATATTTCTACGAAAGACAAGTAGAATAATGATAACTGTAACAGGCCACGCTACAACTCCTATGAGTTGTATTAGCAACTCTATTACTATTTTCACATTGTTAAACATGGTTATTTTAATTTATCAACACTAAGAACACCTAAAAGTTTTTTATAAATCTTTTAATTGAGTATATTCTGATAATATAAATTTGACATGCTTCAAATATTTCAATTATCATCGTGAACATTTTTGATGCATTTTCCATAAAAAGTAAAATCGCTCATTTTGAATAACCTCAGATCCATCTTGAATTGCCATTGTGCTGGAAATCATTTCAGCAACAGGTTTAATCCCTAACAAGCCCAAAATAGGGACAATATCAGGACGAATCACGCCACATAAAACCCCAATAGCAATGCTACCTATTAAACCAGACGCATTTCGATATGCCTTTTTCAGATGTTTCCTTTTTGCTTGTTTTACTTTTATTTGAAGATTGCAAATCGCAGGCTCAAGAACGTCTCCGTATAACTCTTTGGCATCTCTCATGTCAAATTTACCTTTAGCCCTAACAGTTTCACTTATAATTTCCTTAAGTGCACTTCTAAATTGTATGAAAGAGTCTTCTTCGTTCTTACGTAGTTTAATTGTTTCCTTTAAGGATAGGTCATCTACGCACGGAACAAATGTAGTAAAATGCTGTGCCATTATTGAATTTACTCTCTTGATAGATTCATCCTGGTGTAGCATAGTGGCAGATTCTACATCTAATTCGTTTTCTGTAACAAATGCTGTTTTGAAAGAAATAGAACAATAGTGAGCCAATATTGCATTCCAAACGTTATTTCCTGCAAGGTTCTTGAGAACACCAATACTATTTATAAGCGTCTTCGAAGCTTTGATGACTTCGCCATGATCAACACGAGACAACAATCTCTTTCGTTTCTTCAATTCGGGATGAGGTTTCTTTGACAATCGAAATGTCTTATGTTCTAGAAATGGATAAGGTGCGTTAATCCGCATGAAATATTCATTTCCTCTCTTTCCATAATGTACGTCTAGGTGAGACTGATACTTCCCTGATATATGATTTATTATTTTTTTTACTTTCACTGGGAGATGTTTATCTTCACATATTTCTCCCAGACATGACTTACAGATTGAATCAGGGAAATAATATAAACGTATATAACCACACTCAATCAATGGCTGAATTTGTTGAAGCAGATAAAGGTCATTAAACAAATGATATCTCTGTTGATCAATGGCATCCTTCCCTCTAAATGTTTTGTGTTTAATAAAAAAACTGGGTATATAAACACAGTCACTATACAATGCTGCAAATCTTGATAGTTTGTTCATGTGTTTTTTTCGACACTCTAAAGAACTGCATGGAGAAGCGTCTCCTGAAAGTTCTCTTGATGCACTGTGAGTCATGTAAACGTCTTGCACTCGTTTGTTTCTTTTTATCACAGCATGTATTTCATCCGCCAAATTATGAATTTGAAGTGTTGTTAATTTATGAATTGTACTAATTTGAACTTTACCACGATTAATAAAGTTTTTCTTTCGCAGAATGTCATAAATTTCATGCATTCCTGTCTCCAAATCATCATGCATATTGCATATATTCAGAAACTCTCTGATACTATGTATTTTTGTTATACCTAATTTTCGAAGCTAAAGTTTGCATTTTGATGTTTCTTTTTTTACATGGCTATTACTTCATTCCTCATTTGACTCTCTCCTTTGCCTGTACCCCATTCATAGGAGTATTGTACGGGAGAGGATTTTCAATGTCCAAAACAATTTTTTAATGGAGGATTGATTATTTTGGGGAAAAACAGGTCAAATCAGCCACCAAAAACTCAGAGGTTCACCGAGAATCCTGTTTATCCTGTTCATCCTGTCTTGTTTTTTCCTCTGTGCTTTCTCTGTGGCAAAAAAACACACCCGCGTGGACACGGCCCCCCCTACCGGGCCAGAAAAGCTCGAATCTCCTTCTCCATCTCATCCGGCTTGTCGTTTCGAATTAAATGGTGGGCGCCTTTGATATGGATTAGTTTGCCCTTCGGGAGAAGTGCCGCGGCCGCCAGGTGCCTTTGGCGGTATTTTTCTTCGCAATCCGCCTTCAGAATCAAGGTCGGCACGGTGATCCTGGGAAACATTTCCCGTGGATTTCCAAATCCACTGCCTTCCAGGATGTCAATCACATTGGGAGTGACCAGACGTTTCGATTCGGCCCAATGATCGTACTCGAACTCCGTCCAACCGGGGTGAGCCTTGGTTCGGGCCAGCTCCATCAGTTTTGACTTCGGTGTAACGGTCATGGTCGTTACCCATTGCTTCCACTCCGGCAGAATATCCCTGTTCAGTTTTTCAAGCTCTTCTTCCATCGGCGGATCTTCCAGTAGGATGGCCGCCGGCAAGTCCGGATAGGTCGCGGCCGTCAGGGCAACGACAGAGCCCCCCATGGAATGACCGACGAGAATCGGCTTTGTAATAGCAAGGGCACCGATGAGTCCAACAAGGTCTTGCATGTGCGCTTCGAGCGTATAGGGTCCATTCGGTTTTTCCGAGAAACCATGGCCTCTTGCATCATACATGATGATGTCGAAGTCATTTTCAAATCGGGAGGCAAAAGTGGCCCAGTTCAAACCATAGTCTGTTATGCCGTGAGCCATAATCATGACGGGCTTTCCTCTGTGGTCGGTACGCCAATAATGCAAACGTATGCCGTTGCTTTGAATGGAATTCGATTCCCAATAACGATAGGGAAGTGGTTTTACCGTGGGGGTCTCCGACGAACGACATCCGACAAGCAAAGGCAAAAAAGCAAACAGACAGGATAGACGCATGTGTATTCCTCTCAAAACCAGTTTGATTCCATGCCGTTCATCCCTTCTTCTATACCATCTGCCTGGTACAAATTCCAATCGAATCCGTCATCCAGTAGACAGAAGTCACGGATAAGCCGTGCCCACGCGGTTGTTTTGGAAAAAGGGGACTGGTACAACCGTCTTGGCGGACGAACGATACCAGTTTCCCTTTTCCTACCACTTTTTTCATCCCCGTCTGCCCGATTTTGGGCGGGTTGCAGCAATTTCCTCTTGCCGCGAGGGGCAATCTCTGCTACATTCGCCCGTTTTACGTAGCCGTACAGGCCGAAAAATCGAATCCGAACCGATTGGAGGTTAAAACGTGGCCAGTATTCAGGACATTCGTAATGTAGTACTACTTGGGCACGGCGGCGCGGGCAAGACCTCGCTCGCCGAAGCCATTCTGCACGCCGCCGGCATGACCAACCGTCTGGGCACCGTCGACGACAAGAGCACCGTCAGCGATTTCGACGAGGAAGAGAAGGAACGCGGCAATTCCATCCACTCGGCCGTGATGTATGCCAATTACAACGGCAAGAAGATCAACCTGATCGACACGCCCGGCTACCCGGACTTCGTCGGGGCCGCCCTGCAGTCGATCCCCGCCGCCGATACGGCGATCCTGGTTATCAACGCCTCCGCCGGCATCGAGGTGACCACCCGCAAGATGTTCGAGGCCGCCGGGGCTATCAACAAGCCCAAGATCATCGTCATCAACCGCATCGACTCCGATACCGCCGACTTGACGCAGCTTCTTGCGCAGATTCAGGAGACCTTCGGCACTTCTTGCCGATGCGCGAATCTGCCCGCGGTCGACCGCTCGGCCGTTCTGGACTGCATCATTAACGACCAGGGCGACTCGCCCGTCATGGATGTCGCGACCGCCCATACCGAGCTGATCGAAAGCGTCATCGAGGCCGATGACGAGCTGATGGAAGCCTATCTCGGCGGCGAGGAGATCTCCGCCGACAAGATCGCCAGGGTCTTCGTCACCGCCATGCTCGAGGGCACCATCGTCCCGATCGTCTTTACCAACGCACGCAAGGAAATCGGCGTCAAGGAACTGATGGATCTGATCGTCAATTGCGTCCCCTCGCCCGACCAGGCCAAACCCGCCATCCTCAAAGACGGCGACAAGGAGACCCCGATCGCCGCCGATGCCGGCGGTCCTCTCGCCGGGCAGGTCTTCCGCGTCAATTTCGATCCGCGCTCCAATATGAAATACGCCACGATCCGCCTGTTCAGCGGCAAGCTGACCAGCGGAACGCAGCTTTATATCGACCATGAGAAAAAGCCCGTTCGTCCCGGCCATCCGCTGCTGATGCAGGGAGCCGAGACAACGGAAGTGGACGAGGCCGAAGCCGGGGATATCATCACGCTGACCAAGGTCGACGAGCTCAAGATCGGCTCTCTGGTCCATGAGGGCGACCTGTCCGGCCGGTTCCTGATGCCGCCGATCCCCCGCCCGATGTTCTCTCTGGCCCTCGAGCCCGCCAGCCGAGGCGACGAGGCCAAGATCAGCGGCGCCCTCGAAAAGCTTACCGAAGAGGACATCTGCTTCAAGGTCACCCGCGACCAACAGACCAAGGAGCTGGTCATCAACGGACTGGGCGACCTCCATCTTCGCGTCATGCTCTCCAAGATGGAAAAACGCTACAAACTCGCCGTCACCACCAAACCGCCCAAAATCCCCTACCGCGAGACCATCACCGGCAAGGCCGACGGCCACTATCGCCACAAAAAGCAGACCGGCGGCGCCGGCCAGTTCGGCGAAGTCTACCTCCGCGTCGAACCCGGCGAACGCGACCAGGACCCCCCCATGCAGTACGGCTGGGATATATTTGGGGGATCGATACCGGGGCAATACGAACCGGCAATTGTCAAAGGGATCAACGATGTCATGGAATCCGGTTTCGTAGCGGGATTCCCCTTACAGGATATCAAGGTCAGCATCTATGACGGCAAGTATCACCCCGTCGACAGCAAGGAAGTGGCCTTCCGCGCTGCCGGTAAGGGTGCCTTTATCGACGCTCTGCAAAAAGCCAAGCCCGTCCTTCTGGAACCGATCGTCAATATCGAGATCACCTGTCCCGCAGAGAACATGGGCGACATCACCGGGGATATGGCGTCGCGTCGCGGGCGCGTGAGCGGGCAGGATATGCTGCCGGGCAACATGATCGTGATCAAGGCGCAGGTTCCTTTATCGGAGGTGGCCCAGTACAACAGCCAGCTCAAAAGCGTTACAGGAGGGCAGGGAAGCTATTCGATGGAACTGAGCCATTACGAGCCGGTTCCACCGAACGTCCAGCAGCAGGTGATTGCGCAGTATGCCAAGAAGAAGGAAGAAGAATAAGTCCGCTCTTTCCAAAGCAGTTTATATAAAGCAGTATCATAAGCCCCCGGTTTTACCGCGGGCTTTTTTTGTCCCTGTCCCGGATCCTTGAGATTTGTCCCTTTCGAAAGAGAGCTAAAATCGATATACTGGAATCTATCGAAATAATGAGGATTTAATATTGCGTAAAGGAGAACCGGGAATGGACAGCAAGCAATCTCGAAGACAGTTTATCTCATCAACTGCCGTTGGCGTCGGCATAGCAGTCAGCGGGCTGAACAGCTCGGCGCAGGCAGCGCCTCGCACGGCGTCCGCTCAGACCAATGGTATGGCCGGGAAAAAACCGAAATTCGAACTGGGAATGGCCAGTTACACGCTGCGCAAGTTCAACCTGGACCAGACACTGGAGATGACCAAGCGAGTCGGGCTTACGAACATTGCCTTCAAGGATTTTCATCTTGCGATGAACAGTACGGCTGAACAGATTCGGACGGTTGCCGCTAAAACCAAAACGGCAGGGCTGAACCTGTACGGCTGCGGTGTGGTGTATATGAAGAATGAAGCGGAAGTCAACCGCGCTTTCGACTACGCGAAGACCGGGGGTATGAAGGTGATTATCGGCGTGCCGTCCCCGGAACTTCTGCCTCTGGTGGATCGCAAGGTTAAAGAGTATGGCATCCTTGTTGCGATCCACAATCACGGCCCGGGCGATAAGGTTTATCCCGTCCCTGAGACAATCTACGAAAAGGTCAAGGGACTGGACAAGCAGATCGGGATTTGTATGGATATTGGACACACGCAGCGAATGGGCATCGATCCGGCAAGCGACGCCAAACGTTTCGCGGACCGTCTTCTGGATGTGCATATCAAGGATGTTTCGGCGGCAACCGCCAGAGGGAGTACCGTGGAGATCGGTCGGGGCGTGATCGACATACCCAAATTCCTACAGACACTGATTGAGATCGGATATACCGGCAAGGTGTCATTTGAATACGAGAAAGATGCCGACGATCCGTTGGCCGGCCTGGCTGAGTCGGTGGGATACGTCAAAGGGGTTCTGGCAACACTGGCATAAAATCACTGTCAGACAAGGATTATAGAAGGCCGATTCTTTGAGAGGAATCGGCCTTTTGTTTTTGAAGTGACTGTTGAACCTCCGGGATTTTCATGGTACATTATCCGGCAAGACGAAAGCTCCTCCATGGAATGGCGAACCAATAGACCGTTCTAAAACAAAAGGACAGGGGAATGAAAATGCGACAATCTTATGCACTGCGTTTTGGCGTTTTAGTCTGGATTGCACTATACGCAAGCCCGCTTCTTGCCTCGGAAAAGGTATTTCGCATCGGAATGATCGGCCTGGATACGTCCCATGTCATCGCTTTTACCCGTCAGATCAACGATCCGAAGAATCAATATAGATGTAAAGTGGTCGCCGGATATCCGGGCGGATCGGCGGACGTGGAGGCCTCGATAACACGAGTAGATAAGTACACCGCCCAACTACGGGATGAGATGAACGTACAGATCGTAGACAGTATCGAAGACTTGTGTAGCCAAGTGGATGGAGTCATGCTGGAAAGTGTGGACGGGCGGCCTCATTTACGACAAATTAAACCTGTACTCGCCGCAAAGCTGCCTGTATTTGTGGACAAACCGATGGCCGGGAGCCTGGAGGATGTGATCGAGATTTTCCAATTAGCCAAGGAACAGAATGTGCCCTGCTGGTCCAGTTCCTCTCTTCGCTATGCCATCGGGATTCAGGCCATGAAGAACGAAGACACGGCAGGAGACATTCTAGGCTGTGATGTGCATAGCCCCTGCAGTCAGGAACCGCATCATCCAGATCTGTACTGGTATGGCGTTCATGGAGTGGAAATTCTGTATGCTCTAATGGGAACCGGCTGTGAGAGCGTCAGCCGCACTCATACCCAGGGCTGGGATGTCGTTACTGGACGATGGAAGGACGGGCGAATTGCAACCTATCGGGGAATTCGCCAGGGCAAAAGCGGATACGGGGCTACGGTATACGGAAGCAAGGCGATTCTAACATTGGATAAATACGAAGGATATGGGGCGCTTGTCGAAGAAGTGGTCAAATTCTTTACATCAGGAAAGAGCCCCGTACCGGCCAAGGAGACTATCGAACTGTTCGCATTTATGACGGCCGCTGACGTATCGAAAGCACAAGACGGCAAAGCCGTTTCCATTACGGAAGTCATCGAACAGGCAAACCAGAAAATCAAGGATACCAAATGAGCAGCATTCAGGGATTGTTTGAGGAAAGGAATAACGGATGTCTAAGAAGGTATTGTTGGGATTATTGCTTGGAATGATTATGGTAATATCACTGTCATGCACACAAGGGATGAAATTTACCGGAGCAAAAAATGAAGTCAAGATCATGACACTGGATCCAGGGCATTTCCATGCCGCCCTGGTTCAGAAAATAATGTATCCGCAGGTTTCGCCGACGGTGCATGTCTATGCACCGAAAGGAACGGATGTTCAGGACCACCTGAACCGGATCAATGGATTCAATATGCGGCCGGAAAATCCGACACACTGGGAAGAGATTGTATATACCGGTCCGGATTTTCTGGACAAAATGATTTCCGACCAGCCGGGTAATGTGGTCGTAATCAGCGGCAACAATCACCAGAAGACAGAATATATCAAGGCCTGTGCCGATGCCGGGTTGAACCAGTTGGTGGACAAGCCCATGTGCATCAATAAGGACGGTTTTTCTCTGTTACTCAAAGCGTTCGATGCCGCAGAGCAAAATGGGGTGTTATTGTATGATATCATGACCGAACGGTCGGAGATTACGACCATACTGCAAAAAGAGTTAATGCATGTTCCATCCGTATTTGGTGAACTGAAAAAGGGAACGCCGGAAGAACCGGCGGTGGAGAAGGAAAGTGTACACCATTTCTTCAAATATGTTGCCGGCAATCCGATCAAACGGCCCGGTTGGTATTTTGACACAAACCAACAGGGAGAAGGCATCGTGGATGTAACGACGCATCTGGTTGATCTGGTCGCATGGGAATGCTTCCCGGAGGTGACGCTGGATTACAGCAAAGACATTCAGGTGCTGTCCGGCAAACGCTGGCCGACCATGATCAGTAAAGAACAGTATCAGAAAGTAACCCGCCTGGATGATTTCATCGAAACTCTCAAGGCTCAGTTAGATCAGGACGGAGTCCTGCCCTGTTACGCCAACGGGCAGATCGATTACACGCTCAAGGGTTTTCACGCCCGCGTGAAAGTACTATGGAATTACGAGGCCCCGGAAGGAGGCGGCGATACGCATTATTCAATTATGCGTGGAACCAAGTCGAACATTATCATCCTCCAAGGCAAGGAAGAAAATTACCGGCCGGAATTGTATGTGGAGCCGTTGTCGGAATTCACCATTCCCGTCGCGATAGCCCTTCCGAAAGCCGTCCTTGAACTGGAAAAGAAATATCCGGGTATCAAGCTGAATCGAAAAGGTACCGGATGGCATATTTCCATCCCGGATCAGTATCGGGTAGGACACGAAGCCCATTTCGGCCAGGTAACGGAACGATTTCTGCAGTACCTGATCGACGGCAAATTGCCCAACTGGGAAGTGCCGAACATGAAAGCCAAGTATTATGTGACGATGACAGCTTTGGAAATGGCCAAAGAGGCGAAGTAGTTACTACAATATGTCATGAATGAAACGATTATGGCTTGGAGGAACAGCATGAAAACGAAAGGATTTATCGTTTTAGTGGCAGTTGTCATTATGATGTCAATGGTGGTTTCGGCGCAGTCCTGTCCGGGGTGCAGCGGCTGTACTCTTTCTTGTCCGATGGCCCCGGAATATAACGGACAAACTGCCACACCGGTGGCGTTTGTTGAAGGTAAGGACAAGATCGACGTGCTCATCGGCGGACAGCACATGACCAGCTATTTGTTTATGGGCACCTTAACCAAGCCGGTGTTGTACCCGGTCAAGACACCCTCGGCCGTGGTACTCAACCGTGGATTTCCCCTGGTGAAAGTGGACGGCGAGACCACGGACCACCCACATCACCTGGGTATCTTCTTTACTTATGATGAAGTCAACGATTCCGGCTTTTGGAACAATACCACTTCTCCACCGCAGATCACGCACATCAAGGTAACCGAAATGAAGGGAGGTCCCGGCAAGGGAACCCTGGCTACCATTATGCACTGGATCGACAAGAATCGAAAGCCGATCCTGGAAGAAAAGCGCACCATGATTTTTCACGCAGGGCAAAACGCTTACGCGATCGATTGTATGATGGACCTGACCGCCAAAACAAAGGTTGAGTTTGGCGATACAAAGGAAGGCATGTTTGCAATCCGCACAGCCGATTGGCTCCGCGAAAAAGGCGGTACGGGAAAATACCTCAGCTCAAACGGAGACACGAGTGCAAGTACGATCTGGGGAAAACGGGCCGCATGGGTAACGCTGGAAGCGAAAAAGGATGACAAGACCGTCGGTATTGCAATCATGAATCACCCAACCAGCGTCAACTACCCGACATTCTGGCATGCCCGCGATTACGGTTTATTCAGCGCTAATCCGCTGGGCCAGGAAGTATTTGAAAAGAGCACAAAGGCACCCAATCCCAAAAAGTTCGGGCTGGAGCTGGAACCGGGTGAAATTGCCCATTTCCGCTTTCTTGTGATCATCTACGACGGAAACAAGACCAAAGAGCAGTTGGATGCACAGTTTGAAAAATTCTCTCAACAGAAATGAGGCATCACATAGAATTTGGTACATTAAAACAGGCTAATGAAATTTTTCATTGGCCTGTTTTTTTATAGGCACTCTTTACTGATTACTGTCCCGGCTGGGGCTGGGCACTCGTCCAGTTTTCCGGGTCGTTGCCGTACAGCAGCGTCGGATCGGTCGCGGCCGGATGGGCATGCTGCAGGCTGGCGCCCGTCCCGTCGGCCGCCGCCGGCCAGGGAGCGGTGTCGTTGTAGCCCACCGAATCGACCCGGATATAATACCGCTCCTTCTGCCACTCCTTGTCCCCCGGACGCGACAACGTCACCCGTTCCCCGTCATTGCTCAACTTGGTGTCGTTCTCAAACGGTCCCAGAACCTGTACGCCCAGGGCTCCATACCAGGCCGTAAACGCCGCC
>JAFGPC010000216.1 GCA_016926155.1 Sedimentisphaerales bacterium | reverse complement strand
CCCCAGTGGGGGCGTCCCGTCCTGGTGGCTATTCCGCCGGATATGAACCTTGTCGCAGGGGAGTCGGTCCGCATTCGGGTCTTGTAAAAAAAGATCGTTTTTAAAAGTATCAGAGATTGTGGCGGCGGCGGATATGGTCCATGGCGACGGCAGCCATACGTTCATGGTCGAAGGCCATGGGAGGAAACGCGTCGAAGTCGAACCATGCGGCTCTTTCCGCATCATCTCCGGCTGTAACGCTCATCTGGTCGGGCTGTGCCTGCCCGAGAAAGGCGATGGAGATCGTGCGACCCCGCGGATCCCGGCCGACTGTGCCGAAGGTCTTCATTGGTTCGAGGTCGATGCCGGTCAGGTTGGTCTCTTCAAACAACTCACGAGCTACGGCGGCCTCCAATTCCTCATCCATCTCGATGAATCCTCCGGGGAAGGCCCATTTGCCCCGAAACGGCTCGTGACCTCTCTGAATCAGGAGAAATTGAACCGTGTTGCCTGTAAGTACATAGACGACGGCATCGACGGTCACCATCGGCCGGGGCCATTCGTAGATATATTGTCCTTTGACAGCCATATCTTACTCCGTTTCAGTGAATTCGTTGGAAATCCGGTCCTGTACTTTTTTAAGCCGCCAGAGCGTATTCTCGATGAGACACAAATGGAAACGGCCTTTGAGAATATCGCCCAGGGCACGGAAACCAATCTGTCGCTCGTCCCATTGGGAGATGTATACGATTCCCTGATCACAGCGTGTGACTGAGCCGGTTTGATTCTGTACGGGGCCTTCATAGGAGAGAAATCGAAGGGGATGATCGAAAAGCTTCTCTAGAAGAATAGGGTAATCGGCGATGTTCCGGGGAGCAATGGGCAACCGCCATGTAGAAAGATGATCACCCTGTTCGATCATAAGGTCCCAGTGAATATTGTCGCCACGGGTATGGCAGAGGACAACAAAACGATGAATGGACTCTTTTGGATTTGTCAATTATACATGCCTGATATGTTGGAATAATTCATTCCATGAGACTCAAACAGGGATCGGTCCTTCGCTGGCCTGGATGGCGGTAATCGCCACGGTGGCGACAATGTCTTCAATGCTGCAGCCACGTGAAAGATCGTTGACGGGCTTGTCCAAACCTTGCAGAACAGGGCCATAGGCCTCGGCGCCGGCCAGCCGCTGAACCGCCTTATAGCAGATATTTCCTGCGTTCAGATCCGGAAAGATAAAAACATTGGCATTTCCCTTGAGCTTGCTTTTGGGGCATTTCTTAGCGGCGATTTCAGGAACAAACGCCGCATCGAACTGTAATTCTCCATCCACCGGTACCGCCGCCCCGAACAAAGCGAAAATCCGTTCGGCAGCACGCTCGGCAGCACGGGCCATTTTCATCGCGCCGGTTCCAGCGCCGGAGCCTTTGGTCGAATAGGACAGGATGGCGACCCGGGGTTTGAGTCCGAACAGGAAGGCCGTTCGGGTGGTTGCAACGGCGATATCGACAAGCTGGGATTCATTGGGATCCTGGTTTAGGCCGCAATCGGCAAAGAGCAATACCCGATCGGGCCAGCACATGAAAAACATGCTCGATACCGTACGGCAACCGGGTCCGGCCTTGATAATCTGCAGGGCGGGTCGAATGGTGTCGGCGGAGGAATGAGCTGCGCCGGCGACCAGACCATCGGCATGGCCAAGTTTGACCATCATCGTTCCAAAATACATGGGATCACAGATGATCTGTTCGGCCTGTGATTCGGTCATGCCCTTGGTTTTTCGAAGCTCGAACAACTGACGGGCATATTCCTGTTTTCTTTCAGTGTTGGCTGGATTGAGAATCATACCTTCCGTGATCGAAACGTCCAGATCTGTAAGCTGTTGCGTTATAGCCTTGTCATCACCGAGAACGGTCAGTTCCGCAAAGTCGTATTGCCGAATCATCGCAGCCGCTTCGATCATACGTCGGTCGGCGCCTTCAGGAAGGACGATCCTTTTTCGATGTTGTTTGGCCCGTTCAATAACGGTGTCGAAGAATAGTGGCATGATCGTTTCTCGTTCTTCCGTGAATATTGTAAAGGGATTATTCAACTCCCACTTTTCTCGTTAGGATTGTTTTCCTGAACATCGAGCTGTCGTTCCAGTTCGTCGGTACTGGTCTGTACCTTCGGCAGGTCGACCACGCCGCCCAGCTTGAACTGGAGCAGAATAGGCGTTTGGTTTTCCGGGATCTTAAAGGCGACATCATACCATGCTGCCAATCCCGCCGGCTTCCTGATAATATCCTTGTCTCGGTCCATAGTGATGACTTCATTTAAAGGCTTTTTAACAAGGGTTCCGTTTTCGACAAATCCATGGGGATAAAAGACCTGTCCGGTGCCGGTGGTGTTGGACGGGCGAGACGCATCTTTGGCGATAAGACGAATCTGGACTGGAGCAAATGATACCTCGCCGGTAGGAGCACGGGCGCCACCTGTCTTGATATCAGTGTTTCGCAAACCCATGCGAACGACAAGATAACTGACCTCGTCAAAAGTACGTCGCCGTACTCCTTTGGAAGGGACGATCATACAGGTTGCTCCGGCAAGGGGATACGTTCCTTCAATGCGGGACAGATGAAGCTGATCGAGGTAATCTGCATGATAAACGGCAAAGCTCTTTTTGCCGCCTAGAGAACCCTGACTGATCCAGGAAAATAGACCACTAACCATACCGTCGGCATTGATCAAAGGTTTGCTGGGATTGGATGGGGTTTCTGAACCAGGGGTAAACCTTTCATAACTGATCCATTTGGAGCTGGAGACAGAACCTGTTGCGATCACGATAATCCCCGAAAGAATCAGGCCTTGAAAGACGCCAAGAACAGGAACAGCAACTTTCTGAGTCATTTGCCCCAGATCGATTTGTGAACCGACGACAAATCCCGCCAGGACGCGCAATAAAACGGCGGTAAACGAGAATAAAACCAGGAGAATAACGGCAGGCCAGTTGGGGCCGATCATGCCTTTGGCAACCAGAAAGTTATTTATGTTTTCAAAATAACCCATTGCAATCAACATGGCAAAAAAAGCACAGAACAATGAAGTGATAGCTGTCATGATCGTGCATTTCAGATAATAATAGATTGCACATGCTACGATAATGAGCAGTATGATGCCCAGAATAATCATTTGTTCTCCCGGTATTTCATATTATTGATTGCCGTTTTTCTGTTTTTCGTTGGTTTCCGCTTTTTGCGAGAAATGGCGGATTACCTCGTTGATAGAGGTAATGCCCTGCGCCACTTTTTTGATACATTGTTCCTGAAGGTAAAGCATCCCGGCCTTTCGGAACAGGGCGCCCATTTCCTTGATCGACTTGGCTTTCTTTAAGGCGGCCCGCAGGGATTCATCGATAACAATCATTTCGAAGACGCCTGTGCGTCCGTAGAATCCTGTACCCTGACACTTTTCACAAACGATAGGTTTTCCGTGCTTGTCATATTCGATTTCGCCCGGCCGATAGAGAACCTCGATTTTGTCGGCGGGGATGTTGAATTTTCGCAGGAGATCCTGATTAGGCTGATACGCTTGCTTGCAGTCTTCGCATAAGATGCGGATTAACCGCTGATTGAGGATACCGGCCAGCGTTTCAATGGCCATATCCTTATCCTCGGCCATTTGGAGCCAGCGGCTCAGGGCCTGCAGCACGCTGGTAGCCTGCATAGTCGGATAGACGATCACCCCATCCCGGCCGGCGGCACAAGCCAGTTGGACACACTGCTTGTCTTCACAATCGGCAATCCCGATGATTTCCGGACCCATGCGAAGCACGCTTTGCACTTTCTTGGCATACGTGGTGGTTCCTGTATCGCTGGGGGAGTAGACATGCTGGGTGATATTCTGCAGATCGGCGGCCAGCTTTTTTTCCACTGTATTGACATTGTTCATATAGAGGTCGTGGTTACGGAGAAAGGCGTACATCGTGGTGGTAATCCCATTCTTGGGGGGGGCAGTCAATACGATCACGCCTTTATTCAACTTACGTAGCCCTTTGACAGCTTCGACCTGTTTGGGCTGAAATCCCATATCTTCTACTGTTCGAGTACCATACTCCTGAACACGAGAAACCTTGAGTTGTTCGCCCGCGGTGGATCCGGCTGTGAGGACTTCCCATTTAATACGGTCGGCTCCTTTATCGATCCGGAATTTACCGATTTGCGGCTTTCTTCGTTCTTCGACCTCCAGGTCAGCCATGTGTTTGATGAAGTGAATGAAATGTTCCATATCCTCCCGAGATCGGGCGGGCTGTTTCATCGGCATTCCATCGACGATATAGGTAACGGAATAGTCCTGTTGTCCGGGCTGAAAGAGAATATCGGAGGCACGGCGCCACATGGCGTCTTCGAACAGTTCACAGATCATCTGGAAACCGATTGCTTCAGTGGTTTTAGGAAGCGGCATGGGCACTTCATTGCCATTAGCGGTGACCAGCGTGAGTCCGCGTGTTGCTTTTTCCATACGTTTTTTTTGGTTGATGAAGATATTTTTAATGTGATCAGCGGTGAGGATTTTTTCAAATTCGGCTACCCGTGCATTCCGATGGACCACATACGCCAGCGAGGTAGCCCCTAAAACCACCAGATAGAGCAGAAAACCGATCAAAAAAACCGGTATAAGAATCCAGACAAGCAATCCGATAGCCCCGGCAAGAATCATAGCCGTCGTCCATTGCTCAGTCTTGGTCTGAACCTCCTGGGTGTCTTTATACGTCCAGTTCACCAAAGGCATCCACAGGAAAAAGAACACTAAAACAATCGCTAGTTTAATCGGTGAAACATATCCGCCGTATGTGACGGCCAGTACAAACGGTATTGTCAATTCCATGAAGCGCACCTACCCAAGATTACATAATTCCACTTGTCGATGAGCGAATGCCCTTGAGAGCCATTTCCAGCTCTTCCATGTTTGGCGCATATTGTTTTGCCACCCGCAGATCGATCCATTCTTCGACGACCAATCTCCTCAACGACTCGGTAAAATCCTGCATTCCCTCTCCTTCGCCGGATCGAATGGCGGTGGGGATGTCATTTTCCCGCGATTCGGTGATCAGTTTGCGAACGATCGGCGTACGGAGCAGGATTTCCACGGCGGGAATGCGTGGGGCGTCGTTCCGGATGCCCGGCAGCAATTGCTGGCTGACCACGGCTCGAATCGTCAGAGCAAAGGTTTGCCTGGCCAGATCACGCTCCTCCTGAGGAAACAGATCAAGGATTCGTTGAATGGTCTGGGAGGCATTATTGGCATGTAGGGTTCCAAAGACCAGGTGGCCTGTCTCCGCGGCCCGCATAGCGGCCGTTAGAGTTTCATTGTCCCGCATTTCACCGATCAGCACCACATCGGGATCCATACGCATCAGAGAGCGAAGAGCTTCGTCATAGGTGGGCACATCGATGCCGATCTCGCGCTGCGATACGATGGCTCTTTTCTCAACGTGCAGAAACTCAATCGGATCTTCGACCGTTACAATATGACAGGCCCGAGTGGTATTAATGTGATCGATCATCGAGGCAATTGTGGTGGTTTTACCGCAGCCTGTAGGACCGGTGACCAACACAAGACCATCATGATGTTCTGCAATTTTCTCGACGACGGGTGGCAGGTGCAGGGTTTCAAATGGGGGAATGTGGCTACTGATATGCCGTGCGGCCATACTGGTCATACCCCGCTGACGAAAGGCACAGATACGAAACCGGTCGGTCTGTTCTACCTGATAGGCAAAGTCGAGGGCGCCAGTTTCAAGAAAGTATTGTCTCTGTTTGGGTGTCATGATTTCGAAGAGCAGTTCCTCTACTCGTTCCTGTGTCATGACCTCCCCTGTTGTGTTTTTCAGTCGGCTGTGAACCCGCATTTTGGGGGCCATTCCGACCTTCAAATGCAGATCGGAGGCATCGGCTTTAATGGCGGCGCGGAACCATTTTTCGATATCCGGCGTTTTTTCGAGATGTACGTGACTGTCAATCGGCTGGCCCTTCATTCATGGGCTCCTGTATTGTTGGTTGTTATCTTGTTTTTCTGCTTTTCTCCGGTTGGATTCCCTCTGAGAATCCCCCTTGTGTCGGTCAGGGTCCAGACATAGCTGGAAAACTACATTATACCCCATTTGCCTAAATCGTGTCAATGCTGATATCCCTAATTCAATCCCGTATTGACAGGATCACTTCTGGTTTATGATGGGTGTATCACCCAACCAAAAATAGGGTCAACGCCAGGTAAATGGCAACGCTGATCGAGTCATTAGCGGTCGTGACCAGGGGCCCGGAACTGATAGCCGGATCGATCCCGATGCGACGAAATAAAAACGGCAACAACAATCCAAGGGTTGTGGCAACCATGATCGCAGTGAACATGGCCAGCCCCAGAGCCCCGGCAATATCCAATATCTGCACTATATTCAAATGAATCTGCTGGCTGTCGAACAGGCCTGGGGGCATGACATGAAGCACCAGACCACAAAGCAACGTTCCAAACAGGCCGCAGCACAAGGCGACAGCCATGGCGACGCGGACCTCTCGAGCAAAAACCTGCCGAAGTTTAAGGGCTGCCAGATCGCCTGTTGCAAGACCACAGACAACAATTGCCGAAGTTTGCAGGCCGGCATTTCCGCTGATGGCGGCGACCATGGTAACAAATGCGATCGCCGTGGCGTAAATCGTAACGAGTTTAGCATCAAAAAAGACATTTTTGAAGAATAAAGCCACGATTGTGGTTACAGCGGTTCCGGCCAGACAGGGCAGCAGCCAGGTCATACGAATTCGGGCGGCACGAAGGATGGAGAAGGTTTCCAGTTCGGCCGGATCGGTACCGGCCATGGCGTACAGGTCCTCGGCGGCCTCTTCTTCGGCAACCTCAATAATCCGATCGGCGGTGATTCGTCCAACGAGCTTGTGCTCCTGATCGACAACCGGCATGACGATCAGATCGTTTTTCTTGAACAGATTACGCACCTCTTCCTGGTCGGTATCGACAGTGACGAAAATAGTGTCCGGCTCAATCAGGTCTTTGATTCGCGTATTTTCCGGCTTGGTAATGAGGGAACGAATACGGACATCACCCACAAATCGGCCATCTTTATCGGTAACAAAAACAGCAAAGAAATCCTCATCCAGTTCGGCTTGGCGGATTCGACTGATGGCCTCGCCTACAGTGGCATCCTCACAGACCGAAATCACCAGTGGGTCCATAATCCCGCCGGCCGAGTCTTCCGAATAGATCATCAGGTCTTTGATCTGAGAGGCCAGATCGTGTGCGATCTGGTCGAGAAGCTCTTTGCTTTCTTCTTCGGGTAATTCGGCAAGCAGGTCAGCGGCATCGTCGGCATCCAGTTCCGAGATCAGGTCGGTTAGTTCCTCCTCGGCAAGCAGTTCAAACAATTCGGAACGGGTTGCTTCATCGACTTTTTCCAGCACCTCGGCCGAGGCCGTCCGATCCAGATGGTCGAATACGATTCTCTGTTCGTCTTCTTCGAGAATTTCGACGATTTCAGCCAGATCGCTGGTTCGCTGTTCGGCGAGTAGGATTCTCAGGTCGTCGATCCGACCGGCCTCGATCAGATCCGTGATCTGTGCCAGAAGTCGTTCTCTCTGTTCGGTCATGACTCCGTTCCTGAACCCTATTGTGTAGATTTGACGTCGATTCGGTCCCGCTGGACTCATTAAACCCGACCGGAGCGACTTTGGCAAGTCCCGGAAACCGATTCCTGCCCAGAAACTTCTTTACCCGTGCGTTTTTTTGCGTTATAATAGCCGTTTGATAGGTTTGTATCCGTATCGGAAAGGGTAGTCGGTATGAAACGAGCGGTTGTGGCTATAGTGTCTCTTGGGATGCTGATCGGGATCGGGACTGTGTTGAGCTATCCCAAACCGGCGGTGGTGTCTGCTATTGGCGACTGGACGTTAGAGGTTGTCTATGAGAATCCCCAGCAGATTACCATGAAACTACCCGGTGAAGAACAAGCGAGACGATTCTGGTATATTATTCTGATCGTAACAAATAACAGTACCATGACGGATGCACCTTTTTACCCCTCCTGCGAATTGGTGACCGATACCTTCAAAACGATCCAAGCCGGAACCGATACTCCCCGTGCGGTGTTCGATGCGATTAAACTGCGGCACCAGGGACGATATCCTTTTTTGGAAGCACTGGAGGATGTGGACCATAAGATTCTTCAGGGGCAAGACCACACGCGGGATATTGCCATTATCTGGCCGGATTTTGATTCCAAAGCCGGGTTGGTGACGTTTTTCCTCGCCGGCCTGAGCAATGAAACGGCTGTAATTGATCATCCGATCAAAGTCGATTCCGTAGGAATCCCCCAAAAAGTAATCCTGCGAAAGACACTAGGATTGGAATACTTTACAGGTGGCGACGCCAAACTCCGGGCTCAGACAAACCTGACTTTCAAGAGCAAAACCTGGGTCATGCGGTAAGATAGGATCAACAGTTTATAAGTAAAGTTAAGTTGACGTTCATTTCTCCTTAGAACCCTGCCCGGCCCGTTAATCCGTCGTTTTAAAAAGAAAGGCGGCGCTATCGATATGCCGAAAGTTCGCCGCCAATCATTTTTTTCACATTATACTCGCTTAACGGTCAACTCCGCCTATTTCGTGGAAAACTTGAATATGGTCACTTCATCATACGTTCGACCGGGTTCCAGAACCGCTGAGGGGAAATGGGGCTTATTGGGCGAATCAGGCCAATGCTGGGTTTCCAGGCAGAAGCCGTTATGTTTGTTATAGGTGGTTCCTTTTCCTTTATTGGAGCCGTCCAGGAAGTTGCCTGTGTAGAACTGCACACCCGGCTGGGTGGTTTCAATTTCCAGGACTCGCCCGGTTTCAGGTTCGTAAACGGTGGCGCACCAGGCCAGCGAACCATCCTGGCTATTCAGGCAGAAGTTGTGATCATAGCCGCCGGTCATAGGCACATCATTTAGGCGTTCGCCGATAGTATGGGGAGAGGTAAAATCGAAAACCGTTCCTCTAACACTATCAAGCTGTCCGGTGGGTATCAGGCCCTCGTCGACGGGAGTAAAATAGTTTGCGTTGAGGGTCAGCACATGGCCGAGAATGTCGCCGGAAGCCTGTCCGGCCAGGTTAAAGTAGCTATGGTTGGTCAGGTTCAACACGGTGGCCTTGTCAGTGGTGGCTTTATAAGTTATCTTCAATTCATTGTCGGCGGTCAACTCGTAGACCACGGTGCAATTCAGATTACCGGGGTAGCCCTCTTCCCCGTCCTTGCTCAGATATGTCAGTGTGAGCATGACGCGATCGGAGCGAGCCTTGCCGGGGACGGCGGTCCAGACGACTTTGTCAAAGCCAACAATACCCCCATGAAGGTGATTTTCTCCATTATTGACGGCCAGATTATATTCCACACCGTCGAGGGTGAATTTCCCTTTGGCGATGCGGTTGGCGTATCGACCGGCGATCGCCCCGAAATAGGGGTGTCCGGCCAGGTATTCCTCTAGTGTATCGAATCCGAGAACTACGTCATCGATCTTACCGTCGCGGTCGGGAACCATCAGGTTGGTGATGATGCCGCCATAGTTGGTGATCTTGACGGTCATATCGTTACCGTTGGTGAGCGTGTAGAGATCGACTAATTTGTCATCGGGCGTCTTGCCGAAGGATTCTTTGGAAATGTTCATATTTGTCCCTTTTCCGAATTTGATCCCCATGATCTGGGTGTCACAGCCTGCATAGAATCCAATCATTACTGCAGCGGCTATCACTAAGAAACGTGTCTTCATGGTTCATCCTTTCTACTGTTTTGAGGTGACCATCCCTTCTTTTTCCGGTCCGCACCGGAAAGCGGGTATGTTACCCAAAGGTTTGGCTGGCGTCAAGCGCCTGTTCGGGACAATGGCGGTAAGCTTGCTATCAGGGTTACATTGAGAACAGGGGATGTATTTTTATAAGAAGGTCGATGACAGAGATTTATTTTGACCGGAATCATTTTAGTCGATATAATAAAAAGAGTATCCGGAGAGTTGTTGGGTTCCGACGAAAGGGAAAACACGGGGGGCAAAGGGAGGCTCGGTATGATCAAGTTTCGGTGTGTCAAGTGCAATCAGAAAATGGGGGTGAAAGACGACTGGGCCGGAAAACGCGTACGCTGTGCGCGGTGCCAGGAGCCCTGTATAGTTCCAACACCACCTGTCGACAAGGCGGACAAAGCGATTCCCACAGCTCAATATGCCGATCCCCAGGATCCGTTTGCAACCGAGAATGCCGAAATGTTCAACGGGAATGTCAGATTGGATTCTCCAACAGAACCGCCATTGGAAAGGGCCCCGGTTGTAACAGGTGCAGGTCAAAGTGGAAATGATGATAATGTAGATATGTGGGGGGATGATGTTTTCGGGACGGATCTCCAGAGAGAACCAGCTGTCGAAATGCAAGAGGCACCGCCAAGACCGGCCTCGTCGATACCCAAAGTTATATCTTCCAGCGGTTCGGCACCTGTAACGGCTCTTGCTAAAGGTGCGGGGAAAATTCCATTAGCCGTTGCTTGTTCTATTGTATGTACCGTCGTTGTGGCGGCGATCTGGGCCGGGGTGGCGACGGCAACAGGTTTTAACTTTTTCTATCTGGAAGTTCTGATTGGTGCTGCGGCCGGGGGAGGACTTGTCCTTTTAACCCAACATCGAAACATTTTTTTAGGTATTGTTGCTGCCGTGATCGGTTTGGGAGGGATGTTTGCTGGTAAGGCCTTTCTTGCTCAGTGGTTTTTACTTCCGGATTTAAAGGCATTGGCTCAAGACAATCAACGATTCATGAAAGAAATTCAAGGAGAGCTGACCGATAAAGCAATTGATAAAATGATGGAAGAGCAGCCGGAAATAATCTTTATGATTGTCTGTCGCCATCTGGAAGAAAACGGTCAGATCGAAGAGGGAACAGTAAATCGGCTGATTCAAAATTTTGCTTCGGGCCAGGAGGACGAGGAGTTGGATGAGCAGATGATAGTGTATGTGCCGAAAATCATGGAAACAATGTCTGCGTGGGATGAAGCACAGGCACGTCAAATGACCCGAAAGTACTTTCCTGAAATGACACAGGGCCTTCTTCAGAGGATGAATGATACACCTGCTGGCTTTTCAATGGCGTTTCAGGAATCATTTGACTACTGGGATTGGATTCTGATTCCCATCGGAATGGCGGCGGCATTCGGCGTGGCGGCAAAGGAAAAAGAGTAAGGTTCGAACGACAGGGTACAGAGGTAGGGAAAGGAACTATCGGCTTTGTTTACTCGGCCTTGAGTCTTCTACTCATGAGGTCGTGAATGGCTTCCTGGACGCTTTTTCCTTCGTGAATGACCTCGCAGACCGCCTCGGTGATCGGCATTTCCACACAGTGTTTTTTTGCCAGTTTCAGGACGCCGCGGCAGGTCTGTACGCCCTCGACGATCCCGCGAATCGCCTGCTGTGCCTGTTCGCTGGTCATACCCCGTCCGATTCGCTCCCCGAAGGAACGATTTCGCCCGTGCGGAGAGATGCAGGTGGTAACCAGATCCCCCAGGCCCGACAGGCCCGCAAAGGTGTTTTCCTGGGCTCCCATGGCGAGCCCCAGGCGACGAATCTCGGCCAGGCCGCGGCTCAACAGGGCGGCCTTGGCATTGTCACCGAAATGGATGCCGTCGATAATGCCGGCGGCAATGGCAATCACATTCTTGACGGCGCCGCACAATTCCACGCCGAGTATGTCGGTATTGGTATAGACGCGGAACAATTCGCCGTTAAAGGTTTTTTGGATTTGTGTGGCCAGTTTTTTACTTTGGCTGGCGGCTGTGGCCGTGGCGGGCAGGCTACGGGCGATTTCATCGGCGATGGTCGGACCCGAAAGCGTGGCATAACGACGTTTCTTTCCAAGAACTTCGGCTAGGATCTCGGTCGGGCAAAATAAAGTTTCCTGTTCGATACCCTTGGCAACGCTGACGATCGGGATGGAACGTGGTGTATGCTTCCTGAGCCGGTTCCAGACAACACGCATGAATTGACAAGGCACAGCCGAAATGATCAAATCTGCATTCTTCACGGCCTTGTCGTCACCGGCTTCAAAGTACAGTTCATCCGGAAGCGCATAACCCGGCAAAAAACGCACGTTCTCACGCTTGATGGCGATTTCGGCGAGCTGGTCGACATCGTAGCCCCATAAGGTTACTTGAAAACCTTTGGCGCACAACAGCATCGAGCAAACCGTGCCCATCGCCCCATCACCAATAATGGTAATCTTTTCAAACATACCGATATTTAAACACAGGGATTCATGGCTTGCAAGTCGCAATTCAAAGGGAAAAAATTATCGATAAAGCGAAGATAAGCAAACTGGTGGAGCTATTCCATGGCTTTCTTTCTCCAGAGATCGACCGAAGCCAGCCAGGGCTCGGCAAGAGAAGGTTCCAGTAGCTGCTCGACAAATCCGAGTTCGACTAGTTCAGGCACCCAGGTCACCCAGTCATTGTAGGAACGGAAGGTATTATAGTTGTGCAGCTTCTGTTTGATGGTATAGAGCCGGCCGGCTTGTACTTCGAATTGGGCTTCGACGGGCCGATAGGAATTATAGCGTATCAGATCGCCTTTCCAGTCAGTCTCCCATCGCATGTGGATAAAGGTAAACGTATGCGAACCCGGTGTCAGAAGAACCGCTGCGCTGCCGAATAAAAGTTGCCCTGGGGGAACATCCTGAGATTGCAGTAAAAGCGGCATTTTCCAGACGGATTGACCGTCTACGGTATGGATCTTGGTGTCCACATGATGGAAGGCAATGACAGCCAGATTGTCCAGCGGTTGAGCCGGGCCGTCATATCCGATTCGGGCATTATATATGGTTGCTTGCCCACAGCCCATGAGCCCCACAGCCAGCAATGCAGATGCAAAATACATGATACGCATAATCATCTCCTTATCAGTCGGCCGAAACGCAGCGGCCCTGGGCCCAGCGATACAGTTCGGCGATGCGCTCTTTCATGGTTACTGACAAAGGCGGGGAGTTCTGCAGAGCATAGATAATATGATCGCTAGTCACATCGCCGTTTCCAAACGCTTCATGCATAGCTGAGACAATGGACTGCTCGATCTCCGCGCCGCTGTAACCGTCACTGCATTCGATCAGTTTTTCGAGATCGAAGGCTTCCGGATTGCGATTGCGGCGGCGTAAGTGAATCTCGAAAATCTGTCGTCGGGCATCATGCTGGGGAAGGCCTATGAAGAAGATTTCATCGAACCGGCCTTTTCGAAGTAGTTCAGGGGGCAGGGCGGCGATGTCATTGGCCGTAGCCACGACAAAGACCGGATCGGCATGCTCCTGCATCCAGGTCAGCAGTGTTCCGAACATACGCTGAGAGAGGCCTCCGTCGGTGCTGCGCGAAGCGGCCGAGGCGAACGCTTTTTCAATTTCATCCACCCAGAGAACCGCCGGACTCATCATCTCCACCTGTCGCAGGGCCAGGCGCAGATTTCTCTCGGATTCGCCGACATAACTGTTGTACAGCCGCCCCGGATCCAGACGAAGTAGCGGCTGCTGCCATGCTGTAGCAACGGCTTTGGCGCAAAGACTCTTGCCTGCACCCTGCACGCCGAGCATAAGCACGCCCTTGGGCGCCTCCAGCCCGAACGAACGAGCCTCTTTGCTGAAGGCGCCTTTGCGGGTATTGAGCCATCGCTTGAGGTTTTCCATTCCCCCGATCTCATCGAGCGTCAGTGGTGCTTCGACATAGGTAAGCAACCCGTCGACGCGCAACATCTTACGCTTACCGGCCAGTATATTGACCACATCGTCATCATTCAGGACCCGATTATCGCCGATAGTCGAAAGCACGAGATCCTTGACCTGTCGGCGGGTCAAGCCCCGTAGGTTGCGGATTATGGCATCCATACCCTGTTGTGAAATTTCGATGCGAATCGGGCGGGCTTTATGGGCGCTTTTCAGGGAATTGCGTACGATTTCGACCAGCTCCTTCTCGTCCGGAAGGGAGAGGTCATAGGAGGTGACATGAGAGGAAATCACGGCCGGCCAGCGATCCTCGGCATCGATCATAGTCAGGTTGGCTCCAGTGGAATGGCAGTGCTGGATTGTGTCACGAAGCAGCCGCATGACGACGTTGTCCTTGATATGGGCGGACAGATCGAGCATAACATAAACGATCTTCTGGTTTTGCAGGAGAATGTAACGCAGGGCCGAGATGGCGTTGTCGGTGTCGGTAACAGGCGATTTGTCGAGAATGCCGTCACGGAATCCGCAGCCGGCCGACCAGATCAAAACCCCCTTGCGATTATTGAAGGCCGCCGTACAGAGACACTCCAGGGCGTAGGTCTCCTCGTGCGTTACAATGGAAATCGCCGCCGTACCCGCGCGAATCATTTCCGTCAAATGCTGGATATCGCTCATCTCGACCTTTCCTCGTTTCTCATCCCGTATATTCTATTATATCAGCCTGCGTACTGGAGACAATCCCTAACTGAAATCCCTCATGTCTCAGGATGAAGTCGTTGGTCTTTGGTAAATGGTTCTTCCTTGTCATGCCGGGCTTGATCCGGCATCCAGAACGATATTGAAAGGTTTCCTAGAAGAAAATGGTTGGGATATTGGGGGATCTTTAGGGAAGTTGGATTTTTGATAGCGCCAGCCCAACATCCCAAAGAGCCCCATGGGATGTTCGGTTTTTGAGCTAAAAATGGAAGATCCCCAAAGATCTCTAAAGATCCCTAAATACTTTCTTAGACTCTATGATAATCTATCGGTCTGAGTTACTTTCAAAACCGGCCTTGATTCGTTTTCTTTACAATAGCCGGAGGTTGCATCCAAGCCTCGGAGGGCCTACAATCTATCTAACTTGACAAAGATTGATCCAATATCGGAGTAATTTATGATACGATCAGTATTTCTGACTGGTTTGTTGATACTCGCATGTGCCATAGGCGGCTGTCGTAAACGGACTGTCGGATCTGAACAGACGCGACAGGAATCTACGGAACAGGCGACCCAGGCAAACAATCCAGTCCAGGCCGAACCTGCGGGCGAAGAGCCCGTTGTGACCGAACCACAGGCCAAAACCACAACCGATGAGATCCCGCGGTTCGCAGCCAACTCGCCCTTTACGATTGAATCGGAAGGCCAGGATGCTCCGCCGCCCAAGCGGCTGTGGGCCGATTCGTTCTTATGGGAACAAGCGCCCGAAATCGTCGTATCCAAGTGGCTCACCGACGAGCCGAAGACGGACGGCAAGTACGTCCTCGTGGAGTGTTGGGCGACGTGGTGCCCGCCATGCCGTCGGTTGCTGCCCAAGCTCAGTGCGTTTGCCGAAAAATATGCCGATTCGCTCGTGGTCATTGGGATCAGCGAGGAAGAGGAGGAGCCCGTGCTCCAATTCATGGCCGAAAACGAGCTGAAGTTCCACGTGGGCGTCGATCCGCAGAAACGCTACAAAAATGCCCTGGGCGTCTTCGGCATCCCGCACGCGATTCTCATCGAGCCGGAAGAGGGAGTAGTCGTATGGGAAGGCTTTCCCCTGCTGGAAGGGCATGAACTGACCGAGGAGGTCATCGAACATGTGCTTTCCGTCGGAAGACAGAGAGGCGTCCTGCCGCCTGCATAATACGGCAACAGCAGAGCAAAGGAGGACAATTAAATGAGCAAGGGAGGCAAGAGGAATCGTAAAATCAGCTTCTGGTTGAAAGGGATTATCTTTCTTTTTTTAATTGTCGGAGCATTTCTGGCAGGATACTTTTCTGTCCAGATGAAGGGATTTCTTGCCAACCTGGCTTATCCCAAAATCAAGAGCGATACGGATATACGATATGACCATTATGAATGGTCCTCGACCTTGCCTGAAAATGCCCATCATTTATACAGTGCTAAAAGAGGTTTTGTTGATGCACATCATTACTTTGCTTTTTCTTTGGATAGCCGGGATGAATGCGAAACCTGGCTTGAAAAGGAAGCCGATTTGAGTATCGATCACTTTCTACCTCAAACAAATCACTGGTTGCATGTTCTCTTCCGGCATGGCCCGGATTTCTGGGAAAGTAAGTATCAGGATGACAATTGGCAACTGGCAAAGGAAACCAAATTTCTGGTTGCCGAAGGCGCTGTCGGCAGAGTCTTCGCTTATGTGCCTGACAAATGCAGGATCTATATCCTGTGGGGCTGCGGATAGAAAAAGAATGTATCAACACCTTGTTGAATCTGTCAACATTCGGTTCAATGGCTGTCTAAAAGCTTGCCAAAATACCGAAATGGGGGTATAGGTAGACTGGATCGTGCGTGGCTATGCCGATCCGATGAGTGTAATAACAGATAAGTTGTTCATCCGGTACGTTACGTGATCCAAAGGAAGTGAAAGGAAGAAGTGGAATGGAGACGATGCAAGAGGCCAGGGGTGTGATGCCGGTCGATCCGGCCCTGCCGTACAAGGTCGCGGACCTGTCGCAGGCCGAGTGGGGCCGCAAGGAGATGGAACTGGCTGAAAACGAGATGCCCGGTCTGATGGCGACGCGGGCCAAGTACGGAAAATCCAAGCCGCTGGCGGGCAAAAAGATTATGGGCTCGCTGCACATGACCATTCAGACCGCGATGCTGATCGAGACACTGGTCGAGCTGGGCGCCGATGTCCGCTGGGCTTCGTGCAATATCTTCTCTACGCAGGATCATGCGGCCGCCGCGATTGCCAAGGCCGGCTCGGCTGCGGTTTTCGCCTGGAAGGGCGAGACACTCGAGGATTATTGGTGGTGTACCGAACAGGCCCTGACTTGGCCGGATGGATCGGGACCGGACATGATCGTGGATGACGGCGGTGATGCGACGTTAATGGTCGTCCAGGGCATGCGGGTGGAAAAAGAACCTTCCCTGCTGGAAAAGAAGTATGATAATCCCGAGTTCAAGATCATTATGCAGCGTCTGGCCGCCGGCTATCAGACCGATCCACAGAAGTGGACGCGCATCGGGCAGGCCATGCAGGGCGTCTCGGAAGAAACGACGACGGGTGTGCATCGACTCTATCAGCTTGCCGAAAAGGGTGAGCTTCCATTTCCTGCAATCAACGTGAACGATTCAGTTACTAAGAGCAAATTCGACAACCTGTACGGTTGCCGGGAGTCACTCGCCGACGGCATCAAGCGGGCGACAGATGTCATGGTCGCTGGCAAGATCGTCGTTGTCTGCGGATATGGCGACGTGGGTAAGGGGTGTGCTCAGTCCATGCGAGGTCTCGGAGCCCGTGTGCTGATTACCGAGATCGATCCGATCTGTGCTTTGCAGGCGACGATGGAAGGGTATGAGGTCACGATGATGGAAGAGGTGGCGCCGATCGGGGATATCTTTATTACGGCGACAGGCTGCTGTGATGTGATCACCGGAAAGCATATGGAACAGATGAAGAACGAGGCGATCGTTTGTAACATCGGGCATTTCGACAGCGAAATAGAAACCAGCTATCTGGTCAACACACCCGAATGCGTCAAGGAGAATATCAAGCCGCAGGTGGATAAGTGGACGCTCAAGAGCGGCCGTTCGATCCTTCTGCTGGCCGAAGGTCGGCTCGTCAACCTGGGTTGTGCGACGGGGCATCCTTCCTTTGTAATGAGCAACAGCTTTACCAATCAGTGCCTGGCCCAGATCATGCTGGCGAGCGAAAAACTCGAATGTAAGGTATACACGCTGCCCAAAAAACTGGATGAAGAAGTCGCTCGGCTGCACCTGGAACGTCTCAGCGCCAAGCTCACAAGATTGAACGATGTACAGGCGGCCTATCTGGGTATTTCGGTCGATGGACCCTATAAGCCGGAGCATTATCGATATTAATCGCTGTTTACCGGTTTTTCGGTCACTTGAAATTCGTATGGATGTCAGAGGGAGCAACCTTTGTGTTGCTCCTTCTTTATGCGCTGAATATACTGTACAGCTCCTGCGATTAGAGTAATTTGTAAGCCTTGAAGCATCAAATATCTTAGGCGAGAAGGCGGGATATGATATATCCTTTTAAAGATACGTGGGGGCCATTCCGATGAGAATGGAAGACCTGCGTAACAGGGAAAGTCCATGTATTTTATGCCCTAGACAATGTAAAGTTCAGCGAAATACCGGGCAGATTGGGTATTGCGGGATTGGAATGCTGCCGCGCATCAGTTCGGCCGGTCCACACTTCGGGGAGGAATCGGTTCTTGTCGGAACGAGGGGCTCGGGGACGATCTTTTTTGCCGGGTGCAATCTTGGTTGTGTGTTCTGCCAGAATTACAGCATCAGCCACGAGCGGCAGGGAAGGGATCTGCCTGTAGGGCAACTGGCTCAGATCATGATGAGCCTTCAGGAGCAGGGATGTCATAATATCAATCTGGTTTCACCTACTCATTCGATTGTTCCGATTGCCAAGGCGATCCTGCAGGCGCGGGACTGTGGACTTGTGATACCTACGGTTTATAACACCGGTGGGTATGATTCTGTGGAAACGCTGCAATTGCTGAAAGGATTAATCGATATTTATATGCCCGATATGAAGTATGGGATGGAATCTGCCTCCGTCACTTATTCGGGTGCACCCGACTATCCGCGGATCAATCAGGCCGCTGTGCGGGAGATGCATCGGCAGGTAGGTGATTTACAGATTGTAAAGGGAATCGCAGTGCGAGGGTTGCTCGTGCGTCATCTGGTTCTGCCCAATCGTCAGGCAGGCAGCAGGCAGATCATCGATTTTCTGGTCCAATCCGTATCGCCCAACACGGCCGTCAATATCATGGATCAGTATCATCCCTGTTATCGTTCTAGGGAATTTCCACAGATCCGTCGTAGGCCTACGAGGGAGGAGATTGACGAAGTACTTGATTACGCTGGAGAAAAGGACCTGCACGTCCTGGATCAATAAGGCGGCAGCAGCCGTCGGAAGGCATGGGCTAGAACGGCGGCAATAAAGACAAGGTTTTGCAGGGGGATTCCATACCATGCTAGCCGAACTGGGCGAATATCAGTAGGTTGGCCGGAAGTAAGGTAAGCGATCGAGAGTTTCTCAGCCAGTTTTTTCATCCATTTCACCGAGCGGGGCCATTCCCATAGACCTTTTACCCATTCTTCCGGAATTTGTGAGAATCCGACAGTAGCCCCGGCCAGAGCCCCCGTAATGGCACCTGTCGTGTCCGTATCACCACCCAGCAGGATTACTTCCTCCACAGCCTTTCGGAAATTCCCCGGATTTTGTAACCAGCAGAACAGGCATACAGGCACCGTATGCACGATGTAGCCGGATACGCCATCCTTCAGGCTAAGCCGGCAGGCAAGTTCATGGGCAGAGCAATTATCATGCAAAGCGGTTTCAACAGCCTGTAGTACCTCCAGCAGTTTGGTTTGTGTTATGCTTTCCTTGAGAGATGTCAAAAAGGAGATGGCATCGAAATCGTCCAGTTCGTGGCTGATTGCATAATGAGCGGCCAGAGCGATGATCATCGCCCCTTCTTCCGCTCTGGGATCAGTATGTGTGATTCGCGTGGAGATGGAGACGAATTGTGCAAGTTTTTTAATATCCTCTCCCAGACAGGCCCCAAGGACAGGGGATCGCATGGCCGGGCCGTTTCCGGCGGAAAAAACGCCGCTGGTCTCCCAGTTTTTGCACAGCCACAGCCGGATAATGCTGCGAAGGGTGGCCCATCCGATGCCGGCAGGAAGGCCCAGAAGCCAGAAGCGAAGCCGCCGGGAAAGGGATTGTCCGAACCGGACCGGATTCATTCCACTTGCCAGAAGGGCCTGTGCCGTCATGCAGACATGTTCTGTATCGTCACTTACCATGCCATGATCCAGGAGGAAACGATGCGAAAGGGGGGCCGATCCGAACATTCGCAGGGCGCGTTCCCGTGACAAACCTTCCCGCGGAAGCCCCAGTGCATCTCCCGTGGCCATGCCGATAAGAAGACCTGTCATTTTATCCCGAATACGAGATTCCAATTCTATAACTTGGGTCATAGCTGGTTCCGTAGCTGTCGAAGAATGTCCCAGTAAGCGCCGCGGGAGCCGGCGGCAATGGCATCGGTAAGCTGCCGGTTGTCATTATAGTTGTGATCATCCAGTTTCCCTCTTTCCTCGCTGTCTACTTTTACGGTTCCGATTTCGGACATGGGAGGGAAAAAGCGTTCATCGTCGCCGATCAATTCCCGTACCAGGCTGGCGGCATCACTTCCAAGGGCAGGTGAGATATAAAAGGTGGGCTGGAAAAAATCGACTGGCCCATCGTATTTGCGCCGGATGGCTGGATTGGATTCCAAACTGCCTTCATTGCTGATCAAATGAGCGGCTTCCGTACCCGGGTAAATACGTAAACCCACTCCAGCGCCGACACAGTCCGGATCGATCTGCTTGAAAAAAGCAATGCTCTCGGAGATCGTCTCCGGAGTTTCCCCCGGGCCGCCTAGCAGCAGATCGAGCATTACTCGTATGCCGTTTTCGCGGCACAAACACACCGCCCGATCCAGATCCTGTTTTCCATGTGGCTGGCAGTAGGTCTTGAGCATAGCCGGGCATGCCGAATCACTGGTAAAGTTGATTCCCACACATCCGGCCCGTCGCATCTCCAGGGCCAGTGTTTTATCGAAAGGGGTGACGGCCATATAGGTATACCATCGGACTCGATCTATCCATTTTCGATGCTGGATTTCCCTGCATACAGCAATGGCGTGGTCATAAGGGATATTGAATTCCGAGTCACAGAGATGAAAAACATCGATATCCTGTTGGAGAAGCGACTCGAATTCATTGGCGACTTCCGCCGGATCCCGAAGCCGCAGGGTTGTCCCTTTGGCCAACGGATCGGCACAGTAGATACATTTGCGGTTACAGCCGCGCTTGGTCTCGATGCCGATCTGTCCTCCTCGCTCAAAATAAGTTCGATTATCCACCAGATTCCGCTGTGTCGGGATGGATAACGGCTGCGGCCAGGCAGGTCTGTTTTTTCGTAAAATTCCCTGATCCCACCATAATAATCCTTCGATTGAATCAACACGATCTCCTTGACGCAGTGCATGATAGAGATCGGAAAGGGTCTTTTCCCCATCACCGTAAATGCCGAAATCGGCTTTGGTATATTCCATGATCCGTTCCGGGAAGATCGAGAAGCCGATTCCGCCCAGGCAGATCGGCGCATCAGTGACGGATCGAATGGCTTGGATCGTTTCTATCAATACAGAGACAAACCACTGGGCACTGGGCCAGAAGCAGTCATCCACGTTTCGGAATGTCAGGGCGACCAACGAGGCCTCTCTATGATCAGAAAAGTTTTTAATAGTAGAATTAGGATCTGCTGCTATGCACAAGTCCAGGAGTTCTACCTCTATTCCCGCCTGTCGGGCTGCCGTGCCCACATAATCCAGACCAATCGGAGCAATAGGCGGCTGCATGGAATTTGTATTGACCAGTACTAACATATAAACTCTCAATCCTGGCTTTTATGATCAATATCCTTTAAGGCCCTGACAATCACATCCATCACCTGCTCATGAATGTGGCCGTTGGTCCCCAGCACTTCATGGGATAATTGTCCGGTCCCGCCGGAAAAGTCAGAGAAGCGTCCCCCGGCCTCATGCAGGATCAGAGCACCGGCAGCGACATCATAGATTTTCAAGTTCAGTTCCCAGAAACCCTCCATCCGCCCGCAGGCCGTATAGCACAGGTCAACGGCAGCCGAGCCATAGCGACGGACATCGCGAAGGATCGGTACCAGTTGATTGAAGATCGGCAGATTGGTAAAGCTGCTGTGGCCTCGGATGCAGGCGAATCCAGTCGCCATTACACTGTCACTGAGTTGCGTGCGGGAAGAGACATGAATCGGACTTCCATTCAGATACGCTCCGTATCCAAGCCGAGCAGTAAATAATTCACCTAGGGCCGGAGCATTGACAGCGGCCAGGATGGTCTTTCCGGCTTGTTCGAGAGCAATGCTGATCGAATAATAAGGCTGGCCATGAACAAAGGAGGTGGTCCCGTCGATCGGATCGATGATCCAGCGATATTCCCCGCCGGTATGTTGCCCGCTTTCCTCCCCGAAAATCGCATGATCCGGATAGCGTTTTTGAATCAAGCCAACGAGAAAGTTTTCCACGGCTACATCCGCCTCACTGACCAGATCCTTGTCCATCTTATGCTTGACGTTTAATTCCCCGAGGCGGACGCGAAAATCAAGCGTCATCTGCCCGGCTTCTAGAATGATCTCTTTAAGAAATTGCTCCAAGTATCTCTCCGAACGGATATGCCCTGTTAATATATTCCTTTTATGAAGGCAAAACTACCAATTTTATCCGGTTATGTCAATGATTTCAGTTTAACGACATGACAATGCCGTTGATTGCATCGTTCAGTATTTTTCCTACCGGAACTTTTTCGTGTTGTATCCGATAAATATACAGACTTCTCGGTTAAGACTTGAACTTGTATTATCCATTTGGTAGTATGTTTTTAATGGCTGTAATGAACCGAGTGTGGACATGGAGCGAGTCATAATACAATACGCGTTTCCCGACGTAGCCGAGGGATTGGACGGGTTGGAAGCCTGCCTGGTCAATTTTGCCTATATCGACCGTCTACGCTCCTGCATTCTGGATCTGATCTACGAGGATTACCACGCCATACCGGTCTATTTCGATATGATTCGCCAGCCGGGGCCGGATCGGTTGCAGGTCAAGATCAAGGCCCCCTGTGAAACGGCTGAACAGCTTTTTGACCGGGCCTGCGATGAACACGCCCTGGAGAGCCGTCTGTCCTGTATGATCGAGGATCAGCACGACCAATGGGTCCTCCAGGCCCAGGAATCGGCCCGTACAAAGCTACCTTATGTCCCCAAGACGTGGTATCGTTTGTTTGAGGCCATTCCCCGTGACAAACACCTGCCTGTTCTATGTGTGCTGCTGGCCAAACGCAAGCCTGAAGTGACAGAGCAGGCACACGCCGAATGGGTTGCCGAGAAAATTGAGATCATCCTCCACGGCGAATCTTCTCTCGATTAACGTGTCAACCTCTGAATCCTGATTGCCTTTATCCTGGATGTTGTTATACTTTCGATCTCTTGTTGTAACAGGGATCTGTGAGGAACGACGATGAGTGATTTTCTAACAATTGTCTCCGGTTTGCCCCGTTCGGGTACGAGCATGATGATGCAGGCGATCGCGGCCGGTGGGATGGAGGCTTTGACGGATCATATCCGTGCTGCTGATGACGATAATCCTCGGGGATATTATGAGTATGAGCCGGTCAAAAAGACCAAGGAGGATGCTTCGTGGCTCACATCGGCACACGGCAAGGTCGTTAAGATGGTTTACCGCCTGTTGTATGATCTTCCTACTGAGGGGCATACGTATCGTGTCGTATTTATGCGTCGGGCCATGACAGAGGTTCTGGCCAGCCAGAAAAAAATGCTCTGTCGATTGGGTAAAAATGGGGGAAATATCTCCGACGAGCAGATGGCCGCGCTCTTCCGGAAACAACTCGACCAGTTTGACCAGTGGATTGCCGGGCAGTCTTGCTTCCACATTCTCGATGTCAATTATGCCGATATGGTTTCCGATCCTCTAGGTCAGTGCGAGCGTGTTAATGCATTTTTAGGGTGGATACTGGATGTCGATGCCATGGCCGCTTCCGTCGATCCGAACCTCTACCGTAACCGTGGATGATTACTGATTAACTTTCTCCGGCTTTATGAAATCGCTTTCCATTTTTTGGGGCAGGATGAATACATCCCCCTCCCGATTACAAAAATACAGCCTCGACTCGGATGGTTGCCGGCCGTGCCCATCAGCCCATAGGCCATAGAATTCAGGGTGGGCATTGACCGGACGTCGCATATATGTGTGGTTTCTTTTACTGCCTGTGGTCATCTGACGCTGCATCGTCCATGTCTTGCCGATATCACGGCTGGTCCACATGGCGATCTCCCCCCCCGGATTGTACGCCTGCGGTCCCCGTTGTGTCGGAGCAATCAATCGCCAATGGTCAAGATCTTCAATGTACAGCGAACCCATGTCATAATTGTTATCCGAGGTTGTGATGGTATGAAATTCCCATTCCTTGCCGGTCCATCGTGCGATGGTCCATGTTCGGGGATCATTATCTGGACCGGATTGATACCCTTGGCTGGTTATATACAAGATTGCCGGCTGATCCTGCTCGTCGTAACAGATATCTTTGAGGTATACATTTAAGCCAAGACTTTCATAATCTCGTACGAGAGCCGGCGTTTTAGGATTTGTTAAAGGCACTTGTAATGTTGCTCCATCGATTGTCTCCCAGGTGTTTCCCTCATCCTCAGTTTCCATGTAATAGAGATTGGTTCGCCAATTCAATCCTTTCCCTTTCGGGTGGTAATTAAACGCAGTCCCAGCTTTTGTTCTGCCCAGGACACTGATCTGATAGTGCCCATGATCCATGGCTGTCAACCGCTGCCATGAAGACCAGTGAATTCCATCTGAACTGGTCATAAAACAACTTGTTCGTTGAGCAGGGTAGTTATATCGGGTAAAAAAGCATACGAAACCAAAGCCGGATTTGTACCACGGCTGCATATAGGAAAAATTGGTCATCGATATCTCTTTTCTGTCCTGCATTTTTGTTGCCGGTACCCATTCAAAGGCTTCAATATCATAAGGCTTTCTGCTGCGATGAATATACGATGGACGGCCTGTTCCATGCGATGTAGAAAAAATCCAGAGTATCCCATAGGTATCGACGCTGATCACCGGATTGTCATGCGCATCTTCGGTCTTCTTGTCAAGCAGGATGGTAGGGCGGGGCACCAGGCCGGATTGATGATCAAAGTAGGAGACCATATGTAACAGTTTTTGATTACTGTCTTTTGTTGTCCCTCCATAACAAAAAAACGTCTTCTTTACCTGCGGGCAATATATCGCAAACGGCCGATGTTTGGCGCAATATGTTCCCAACCCTCCACTGTATTTATATACGTATTCATCCTTGGAAGGCTGGTTCATATACCAGATACCACGATAGCCGTCATCTTTTTGATTTATTGTTTCCGGCTGGGCACAGCATACTATGGATAATCCATAGAAATATGCACTCCATAAAATGATTCGAAAACTGTATTGTTCCATTTCCTGATTTTCCTGCTATGTTCCACGTAAGACTCATACATAAAAAGATTCTGTAAGTATATCATACTAGGATGAAGTTTGTGCGAGATTCTGTTTTTTTCTGGATTAATACTCTGAGTTTGGGTAATGATAAAGAAGAACTGAAACTGAAGTAAAAATAGGGAATCCACTGTGGCGAACGACCAATTGCAATACGATAAAGAGATTGGGATGCATGGCGGCAATCTGTTAGTCGGCTTTACCGGCTGGATGGATGGGGGAGATGTGTCTACCGGCACTGTGGAGTATATAATACGGGCACTGGGGGCGGATTCGTTCGCCCAGATCAAGCCGGAAAATTTTTACATTTACAATTTTCCCGGGACCATGGAGTTTTCAGCCTTGTTTCGGCCACACTGCAAAATCGAGGATGGCATAATCCGGGATTTTGCTGAACCGAGCAATATCTTCTATGCAGCGCCGGATCAGAAACTTCTCCTTTTCGAGGGAAAAGAGCCTAACCTTATGTGGCGCGATTATACAGATTGCATCTTTTCCGTTTGTGAGAAATATGGAGTGCAGCGAGTCGTTTTCATTGGCAGCGTAGCGGGATTGACACCCCATAACCGGGATCCGCGATTCCTTTGTAACGTGTCGGAACAACATCTTGGCGAGGAAATCATCCGGCAGGGTATGAGACTCAGTGAATATACGGGTCCTGCCGGTGTGATCACCTATCTTACCCTGCGTTCTCACCAGGCCGGCCTGGAAATGATCAGTCTCGTTGCTGAGATCCCCGCCTATGTTCAAGGATATAATCCTCGCTGCATCGAAGCCGCCGTACGTCAGGTCAGCGCCCTGCTGGGCATCCAGGTGCCGATTCAAGATTTGAGAAGCTTGAGTGAGGAATTCGAAAAACGGCTTGATGCCATTGTGGCCGAGCAACCAGAATTGCTGGAGAAAGTGCAGAAACTAGAGGAAGACTACGACGAACAGGTCTTCGATAACGAGATGGGTGACCTGAAAACGTGGCTCCAACAAAAAGGTATTCGTCTGGACTGATTCAATCGTGTGTTTTTCAAGCTCAATACAATTAATGCGGTTTTTCCATTGCCTGATATTGCTTTTTCCCCATCCTAGCTGTACACTTCTGTCCAGAATACTTTGACGAAAAGGATCTTTTTTTTCGTCGGGCATTTAAAGGGCCTGTAGCTCAGTCGGTAGAGCAGGGGACTCATAATCCCTTGGTCGGGGGTTCAAGTCCCTCCGGGCCCAGTTATCCGAATCGGCCTTAGAGTGCGTTATATTGCGTTCTAAGGCCTGTTTCGTTGCATCACACTTTTTTGTGTTTTCTCCCTGAAATGTTCGCCCATGTTCACCAATTTTCCTATGTTGGGACCCAGTTTGGGACCCGGTTTTTTCGGCGCGCCTAACTTTTCCCTTTATATCAACAGGTTTGTTATCCGTTCCTGTCATACGTGATTGCTCTCGGTTTGACGCTTTATAGTCCGGCAGGTTTTCGACAACGCGCCGGGTATCATGCAGGCCGACATGACTGTATATCCCGATGGTCAGTTCCGGTCTGCTGTGCCGTGCCAGACTTTGACATTCTTTAACCGTTGCTCCGCTCTGGACGATGCTGGTAACGAACGTATGCCGCAATGAATGAAAGTCCGCTTTCCTGCCGTCCACCTCATAGGGAATGCCAGCCTCGGCCAGGTCCTCTTTGAGCATGTCCGAGCATCGGGGGAATTTGTGCATCGGGAAGGCTTTGACGTTCGGCATCTTCCCTCGAAAGTATGCTTTCAGGTCCACGGCCATTTCGGATCGGATCGGCTGCACGTCCTCACGTCGGCGCTTGCTATGGCAGTGGTGTCGTCTGCATGAACCACCAGGTAACGCTGTTCGTCGCCTTCCCGCTCGATCCGTTTGAACCGGTAGCCGTCTTCTTTCCGGTGTGCCTTGCACCATTTTGTGAGAGGTCTAGGCTGGACGATATAACTAAATGTGGACATTTATGTAGACATTCTTCCAATGGCTTGGACGCTTACAAGTCGGGCATTTTCTTGAATTGAATCCGTAAAATCAAAGGTTTCTGCGTGTTGATGGGAAACTCTGCCTTTACAGGTTGGCCGTCAAGAAATACGCTTTCTATGGATTTATGGAAATGTTCGAGGTGGATAACGATCTTCTTAGGTTTTTCCCGATGGGGAGGAACAAGACGGATTATTGCACTGTGTCCATCTTTTAAAAATTGAACTTCAAGGCTGACTATACCAAAAGAAGTAGGGATTTGTTTCATTTTGATTTGACTGCCGGGTATGGCCCAGGAATCGGGCATGACTCCCAATAGATGCAACTCATCTCCGCGTTCCAAAATGAGCAGATGGCGAACCAGCCGAATGAACTCTGCGCCGGCCCAATTGTGTGGCATATCACCGACATACTTTGGTGCTTTTCCCTTGGGATTCTGTTCTTCCCGCCAGCATAGCAGAGGACAGGCATGATTGGCAAAAGCATACAGAGTAGCGGCAGCCTTTTCGCTGTGGCCAAGCCATAAATGGGCGTGAGCATAAAAACTGCCCGCATAATTCCATATCCCATCCGGCAGCCATCCTGTGCCGTAAATCAAGCCTTCACACTCTACGGCGTCGAGCATGGCCATGGTACCGAGCATAAGGGAATCATCCGGGGTAAAAATCCTGCCTGGGTAAATGGACTGCAGAAATGCCCACGCGCCGCCTTGAGGTAACTGCTTCTGCTCCCCGGTCATGGTCACAGGAACATAGACATTGCCATACGTATCAATAAGCTTGTCACGGTTACGGGCCTTGTCGAAGGTTTCCCAATAATCTTCGTATTCAGATTTCCATGTAGCTGATGATGATACACCGAGTTTCTCTGCCATTTGAATGGCCGCCTTGAGACCGGCGAGGGTCCAATAGACGTTGGTATACTCCCGATGCTGTCCACCAAGGCCTCCATCCCCAAATCCGATAGGCATCAGGCCATAATTGGCTTGTTTGGGATCGTCTCTGGTCAAGTGTCGATATTCCATGATCAGGTTTACATTGGCCTCGACTTGGGGCCAAATCGTTTTGAGCCAATTCCAGTCTCCAGTAAGCTGGGCATGTCGCCAGATCATCCAGAGCCGCAGACCGCATTTCTTGGAAAAGGCTACACCGCCCGGCCCTTCATCCTTTTGGACCTGTAATTCCAACCCGGCCCGGGTCTCGTCAGCCCGGCCAAGGTAAGTGACAGCCTCCAGGATAAACGGCCCATCAGCAGCCCATGTGCCGCGGTAGCAGGTTGGACCGACCTGGAATGCCGGTTGCCCATTCCGCAACTCACGCGCCTGATAAATGTTACGAATACATGAATCGAGGAGGGCCTGAACAGACGGATCGGGTACAACCATTCGATCATAGGGTATCTTGACCTTCTTCCAATAGGTGACAGCAGTATCAAATAACGATTGGGCTTGAGAGACTTCGGCCTTGACAGGAGCATTAGTCCCTTGTGGCAGACTGATTAAGACATTGTACTCCTGACCTGGGGTGAGTGTTTGTTCGGCAAAGAAGAGTTTAAGCGGCTGTTCCACAGGCCGGTTGGCATCGTAGATAGCCAAGGCCTGTTCGTCTATACCGCCGGTAAGGATCTGTTTTGCCGTCGGGGCTTTTTCCATTGGGAAAAGCCATAGGGCTGTCAGGATAGTATTTCGATCCTCTACACCTTCGGGGGAATAGATCCCTGCTTCAATCCAGCCGTCATTGTTGATGTCAGTTGCATCAACCAATAGGACAACAGGAGTATGCTGTCCATATTCGGAAATCAGGTCCACCTTGCGGACAGTTTTATCCTCTATTCGAATCATTAATGGTCGTCTGTCGGGTTGATCGTGCCAGCTTTCGATCAAGCCAAAGGCCAATCGATAACTCTTGCCCGGTTGGGCGTGACATCGAAACTGCAAGGGTTGACCATATCCAACCAGGATGTCTCTGAACCGTGGATCGCAGGAGATGTTAGGCTTTCCCCAGTTCCGAGAGACTGATGGCAGGCGAACCGCACGAATTGGAATACGATCTGTAGAATCACGTCCTTCCGGTTCAGGCCAAACTGTCACAAAGGCCGGACTGGTAGAACAGAATACCTCTTGTGGTTCAGTGGCGAGTTGAACCTGTGTTTTGTTTGAAACAGCAATCCACTCTTTTTGAGAGCCAATGTTTATGACAATACGTCCGTTCCGCATCGTTTGGCTGTTGTTTTTCATGGTTAGCCAAAGATAGTCAACACGCTCCTTATTCCACTCGGCGATGTCATTGGTTCCTGGAGCACCAGCCCAGGCACGCTGAATCAGTTGCAGACCATCGTAGTCTTGTTCGCTTATAACGATGGGGATGCGAGCGTGAAGCAGTTTTTGCCGGAAAGCACTGCCTGCATTGGTATTGGTTTCAAGACTGGCCAGCAGACGTGTTTTGAAATCATAGAAGCGGCCACCGCCATAATCATAGTATAAGCCGCCATCGGAGCCGACGATGGTTTTATGTGGATCATCAGGTAGACCGACACACACTTGCCAGCGTTCAGGCTTGTAACGGAAGTCCAGCACCTGTGGCTCAAGATTTTTGACCTGACCATAGATAGGGAAAGAATCGATGTGCAGGATGGTCTCTGCTTGTACAAGATTCCGTGCAATGAGGAAAGGAAATATGACCCAAATGGTTACGATGACTAGGTACGGATTACGTTTGAACATGGTACAGGCCTTCTGTTATCCAACCAGTGATTCACTGGCTGGCATTTCATTTGTTTTCTCAACAGGCATTCCTATTCTCTTTAGTTTTTTATAATAGCATAATATATGCTTGGATTTCAATGCTTCTGAAAAATCAGTAGTCAATGAGGATACGTTAATTTATTGAAAGTAAAAACTCTACCTGAACACTCGACTATCCAAAAATTTCATACCGTGGGGGAAAGGGTACATGCGAGTCCCACTAAGCGAACGGGCAGGGGCGTGGTAAAGATTCTGCGAAGCGGGAGTCCCGTCTTTTTTGTGGAGATCGGCCTCTATGATTGCTTCCTTGTGCCATGAGGACCGTGAAGGATGGCGGGCGGTATTTCTCTGTTGTCGCTGCAACTGGATAGGTATCTTGGTGAATTGCTTACCGGCCGCCTTCGCAGCGTTTTGTCTTGAGCAAGGCAGTTCCCTCGGCCTTCTTAAAGATAGGGAGAATTCGTGTGACATACTCTCATAAAGACTGATATAAAAATGGGGGCACATCAATCCCTGCGAGCCAAACATGGTGAGACGGGAGACTCACGAGCGGAGTAACACCGCCGCATCATGGCATTTTTCAACAGCCTCATATTTAATTTAATTAGGAGGCGATGAGAAGTATCTTATTTGCATTTCCGCAAAAGCAATCCGCCCAAACCCAGCAGAACCAGTGTTGCCGGTTCCGGAACGATGCTGATATTGTCCAAAATCGGCCATGGATCGCCACCTTCTGGCATATAGCTGTTAAAGCGAAGGAAGATTTCGTCTCCCGCGTTAGCTCCGGAAAGATCCAGCGTAACTTCAACCGGGAAAATCTCACCATCAGTACCCAGTGCGACATGATCATACGATGCAGAGTCGAGCAGGGAGACACCGGCAGCGCCGTATACATCGATTGCGTCATCCGCGACAAACGAGCCGTCACTGGCAAGGACGGAGATGGTTATGCCATCAATCCTACCTGCGGCTGTATCATCAGGATGACCCCAATCGAAGCCAATCATAACCGAAGACTCGCCGGCTGAGGCTCCCATGCTCTGATAGAGGTACGAGCCAGCCAGAGGATCCCCTGCCACCGTGTTATATGCAGATAAGACCACGACATTGGTTCCGTTTGCTGTGATCCAGGAAGCGTTGGTCTGCCATGCACCTTCCCAAAAGCTACCCGTGCTAAGGTCATACCAGCCGGTGACGTCGTCGATATTTTCTCCACCACCTGTTTCAAAATCCCCGTTAGTGATTGTAAAAGCACTCGCTACTGACATCAATCCTACACATATTAAAACTAACAATACTTTTTTCATCCTTCGATCCTCCAAAAACACTGTTAATAAATCGATAAATTCCTTTGACATTTACTTGACACACCATGCATACACACATTCTCGTCATGAGGCTTGGAGTGAGTTGAAATGCACTCTTTCCACACCTACTCCGCCTATACTTCTCTAAAAATAATTATAGCAAGTCACGAGTATCTTAATCAAAGAAAAAATCACTCGCGTCGAAATGGACTTTCCACACCTCTTATTATCTTATTATCTACAATAATGTTAGAAGGCATCCCTAAATCCATTAAATATGCGTTTTCATCGCTGCAAACGCCATTTGCCAAAGGTTTTGGGATAGGTTCCAGAATAACCCGGTGGGATATAAATTTTTTAATATTTTTTATGGCGTGCTTTCCGAGTCTTGATCCAGTTATTGTGATCACATCATTTGGATATGGTCATATCATTTCGCTGGCGCAAAAACATCAGAACATCCACCAGATAAGCAGGAGAAAGACACCTAGGCCGTGCAGGAACAGGCAGAATCCCTTTGCGATAAGTGTATAAAATGATATATTGAGTAGTCAGCTTATGGCTTTATCCAACCGAACGTCGAAACTATATTCACAACAGGATAATGGAAATACATGATGCATCCGAAATATCTGTCACGACGTGACTTTATCCGGTGGACCACAGCGGGAACATTACTGTCCCTCTGGAGTCCTATAGGACAAGCTGGTTCTGCAACAGCAAGCCCAAACATCCTTCTGATTACAGTGGATGATATGAATTGCAGTTCTGTAGGTGTTTATGACAGCCCTGTACCGGATGCCACTCCCCACATTAATCGACTGGCATCCGAGGGACTGCGTTTTGCTCATGCCCACGTGACCGTAGCCGTCTGTCAGCCCTGTCGAGGGGCATTGGCAACGGGTCGTTACCCTCACTGCAGCGGGATCATTGGATTCAACCATATTACCAATCCGCAGATCAAGACAATCCATGGCATCCTGCAAGAGAAAGGATTTTTAACAGGAATCCTGGGCAAAGTCAGCCATATGACCCCGCATCAGAATTTTCGATGGGACATGTGGCACAACATGGAGGAACTTGGTTGGGGTCGGGATCCGCAGCGCTATTACACGACAGCTTTATCATTTTTTCAACGCGCTCATCGAGAAAACCGTCCATTTTACTTCTGTGCGAACTCTCATGATCCGCATCGGCCGTTCTCAGGCAGCGATCAGGAAAAACAGGCCATGAAACGTTGGGGTGCGGGGCATATAACCTCTCCCTCCCGTGCATATCAGCCCGAAGAAATTGATATACCGGATTTCCTGCCTGATCTTCCCGAAATCCGACGGGAAATAGCAGAGTATTACAGTTCCGTCCGTCGAGCGGATGATACGGCAGGGGCGATATTACGGGCTCTGCATGAAAGTGGCATGGCAGACAATACTCTCGTGATGCTTCTCTCGGATAATGGAATGGCCCTGCCATTTGCCAAGACGAATTGCTATTTCCACAGTACCCATACACCCTGGATTGTTCGTTGGCCGGGTAAGATACGTCCCGGTACCTGTGATCAACAGCATTTTATCTCCAGTATCGACTTTCTGCCAACGGTGTTGGAGGCCGTGGGTGTTTCGATACCAGAAGGAATTGACGGTACCTCCTTCCTGCCGTTGTTGCGGGGACAAACCCAACCCGGTCGAGACTGTGTGTTCACACAGTTTCATGAAACCTCCGCGCGAAGCCGCTATCCCATGCGGTGCATCCAGACCCGGCGGTATGGGTATATCTTCAGTCCCTGGTCAGACGGCAAGCGAGTATTTCGAAATGAGTCGCAATCAGGACGAAGTTTCCATGCAATGGTTCAGGCGGCTGAAAGAAATTCAGAAATCGCGTCTCGTGTCCATTTATTCCAGTATCGAGTCCCGGAAGAGCTTTATGATTTCACCGCTGATCCGGATGCTTTGTACAACCTGATCGATGATCCAACGTATGAGAAAACGCTTTCGCAATTGCGGGATCAATTGCTAGTCTGGATGCGACAGACTGGGGACCCGGCATTGACAGCATTCGAAAACCGTACTTCCACAACAGCACTGTCCTCTTTCATGCAGGAGCAGGAGGAAGAAGCGAAACAATCTCGATCTGCCAGACAGAAAAACTGATTGTGCATGCTCGACAAAGAGTACTCTTTGCTCTAGAGGGCATTGGATATGGCGAAACGATATATAGGAAAACGAGGTTTCTCATGTTGTTTGGCTTTTATGGTAGAACTGACCTTGTTCTCCGTCTGTTTATCCCGGGCTGTGGACAGCAGTTTGACAGTTCCTCAAGTTATTCCCATTGGATGCAGGTGGAAGATGAATTGTGGCTCTATGCTGAGGTGGCTTGTCCCAATGAGTCTCATGAAATTCACCTTTTTCGTGTGCAACCAAGATAGGATGCAACCATCTTATGTCAGGAGGTAAAAAATTGCGAAGTTTTTCCAGAAGAGATTTTATCAAGTCGAGCTTATTATGTGGGATCGGTGCAAGCGTTCTGTCTTGTCAGTCGAATCTCCGAACTACAAGACAAACCGATACCCGTTATATCGCTGCCTACGATACCGAGTCGTCAGATTGCCTGGCAGCATGCCGAAAGATCGTAAAGGTCCACAGGCAATTCGAGATGCCGGCAACCTTTTTTATTTTGGGCAGGACGCTGGACGCGAATCCCACTGCATACCGTGAGCTTTTAGATGATCCTCTATTCGAGATTGCGACGCACACATATTCCCATCGAATGCTTCGAGATCACCAGTTCTGCGGCTCAGCCATCCCGTTGGATGAAAAACGAAAGGAAATTTTCGAAGGAAAGGCGTCTGTCGAGCGTGTCTTCGAACGGCCTTGTATCGGGTTACGTCCAGGTTGCGGTTTCGAGAATGCACTCAAAGGTGAACCAGAAGTATTGAAAATCCTTCACCAAGCAGGAATTCACTATGTCAGCAGCCTTCTCTGGGGGCCGGACTACTCCCTGCCAGCGCTGTTACGGGAACCGTTTACTTATTCGGAAGAAGGTTTTCCTGATATTTGGGAACTGCCCGGCCACGGCTGGCATGAAAATCTTCTCAAAAACCATAACCAATGGGGGCCCCGAAGACTCACATTGTGGCCATCTCCTTTTCCGGAGGCGATAGCAAACGGATACTGCAAGACTCCAGAAGACGAGTTTAACGTCAACAAAATTTTTCTGGATAAGGCTGTGGAGTCAGGGAAATCATTTGTCTCTCTGATCTGGCACCCATGGTCCCTGCACAAGTTCGATCTGAACATGAAAATGCTGGAGCTGACTTTCGCTTACGTACGGCACATGGGATTACAACCTTGCACTTACGCGCAACTCTATGCGTCCGTATCGGATTTAAATGGATCATAAAGGGTAATCGAACATTCTATTTCAGGATGCAATCCTTGTGTTTGGATAATACCAAAATCGTTCTCGATATTCTATTTTTTCTATTTTTACAGCCGGTTTAGACCCTTCCCCAAGGCGAGTCTCAAAACCTCCTCAAACTTCAATCTTGCGATCGGTGGTGTAACTTCTTAATGTACAAGCCCTTTTTTGCTCGGTCCAGTTAATGAAGAAGCTTTGCAATGATCTTCTGATTTGCTGTAGGGAAAGCATATTTGTCCAGTTGGGATGGCCAAACCCATTTTACCTGGTCACAGCCCCACGGTTCTGGTTTACCCGATATCCATCGACAGTGAAAAGCGTGCAGGCAGATCTGAAAGTGAGAATAGGCGTGATGGACAGTCGTGATTTTCTTCTGCACTTCAATATGGATTCCCACCTCTTCGAGCGTCTCTCTTTGAACGGTTTGTATCAGAGATTCATTTTTCTTTTTTTTTCCACCGGGGAATTCCCACAATCCGCCAAGCATGCCGTTCGCAGGTCGCCTGTCGATGAGGATTCGGCCGTTCTTCCAGACCACGCCGACAGCTATGGTATAGCGGGGTAGCGGTTTTTTCTTTTGACGAATGGGAAGGGCATTTTGTTTTTGGTTTCGGAGGGCAACACAGTATTTTTGCACTGGACATGTCAGACACTGTGGATTTTTTGGAAGACAGACCATTGCCCCCAGTTCCATGAGGGCCTGATTCAAGTCACCGGCTTGTCCTTTTGGGATTAAACGGCGGGCCAATTTCCAGAGTTTTTCGTGAACCTCAGCTTGTTTTGGATTGACTTCGATACACTCCATACGACATAGAACACGGATTACATTGCCGTCAAGGACCGGTTCGTCGGTATCAAAGGCGATGGAGGCAATCGCCCCGGCGGTATAACGTCCAATCCCAGGCAGAAACCGTAATTGCACAACATCATGCGGGAGATTTCCACCGTATTCTTTGCAGATTTTTCGGGCCGCTGCATGCAGATTTCGTGCTCGGCTGTAATACCCCAAGCCCTCCCAGAACTTTAATACAACGTCGATATTGGCTTTTGCCAGAACTTGGATCGTCGGAAAACGTGCAATAAATCGCTGGAAATAGGGGACAACGGCTGTCACACGCGTCTGCTGAAGCATGATCTCGGAAATCCAGATATAATAGGGATCACGAGTCTGCCGCCAGGGTAAAATACGAGCATTGGCACGATACCAATCAAGCAGGGCGGTTGAGATATGCCTGAGTCTGTCGTTCTGTTTCATGGCTGGGTTGAATACTTTATTGTAACTAGGCGTTCGGGAGTATGGGAAGCCATGCCTACGGCCTTAAGGAATTTATCCTGAATGGCTTCGATCAATTTTGCTTGACGAGTACGGGAACGTTTCCCCAAAGGGATCTGACCGCCGGAGTAGGTGTCATGTCCGCCGCCGGTACCCCGACGAGCGACCAGTTTGCGGATCACGTCGGAGGCTTTGCGGGTCTCTTGGTTGGTTCTTAAACTGATAAGAAGCTTGTTTTCATAGATTCCTGTGCACATAGTCCATACTGTGTTATCCTCCCGAAGCAATAGATCAGCAACCTCAGCGATCATGTCGGGATTGTCGATCTCACCCAAACGGCTGATCATGGCATGGCCATGGCAATAGGCATTGTTAAGGCCTTCGGCGAGCATACGAAAATAGGTCTTGGGGACAGCACCTCGCTGAATGATGCTAAGCATCCTGCAGTTGGCCAATGGAAATAAGGTGCCAATAGCTTCGATATCAGCCTTGCAGGCCTCTCTTCCGAGGTCCTGGGTATCAGAGCGGATGGCGTACAAAAGAGCGGTTGCCAGGCGGACATCAATACCGATTTCAGCGGAGGTTAGATATTCCAGTAGAATCGTTGCGGTTGCTCCATATTTTTGCCGGATATCGGTAAAAGGGATAATCCGGGTGGTTTTGCGAAGCGGGTGATGATCGATGACAATGTCCGGCTGGTAGTCTTCGGGTAGGGAGTTATTACCGGTACCGGGTTGAGTATCGACCATAGCAATCAGATCGAACTTGGCAAAGTCGATCTCAGAACAGGGACGTAAATTCAGGCTCAGGTAGCGAACCAGGGCCCGGTTTTCGCCCCGGCCTACCGTACCGCCGTGGGTGATCGTACAAGGGATTTTGGCCAACGTATTAACCAGTTTGCGAAGTGCGACAGCAGCGGCAATGGAATCGGGATCGGGATTATCCTGCAGAACGATCAACATTGCCGCTTTGCGATGCAAAAGCTGCTTAAGTTTATCTAATTTTCCCGAGGTTTTATCTTCGGCGTTTTTCTTCGACATGTGCGTATCTCACCGATCCTTCGTTCTGGCCCCCGCCGGACCATGGCGACTGTACTGATCCATAGATGATACTATAGCCTTACCGGCGTAGAGAATCAAGATGGGTGATGTTTTTTTGAAATTGGAGTCAAACCATGTGTGTAAATTCGATGAATTACAAAAACCATAATAATTCCGATCTCTATCAATCTTTATGTCCATATCTTCTTTTAGGTTGAACTCAATAAATATTTCAAAGGTCTGGAACTGGATGGCGGACACCTTTATAATATCTTGGAAGTGCCACTCAAAAGAGAAGTACGAATGGAATCGTATGTTGAAAAGTTACTAAGGATAATCTACTTCGGTAATGAGGTGATAGATGATGAGAGGTGGAAAAATGCGGAATGTAATTGCATGTATAATTTTTTTAGCCGTTGTCAATACGGTTAGTGGTGAAATCCCTTTGCCGGAGCATCCGAGGCCAGATTTTCAGCGATCCCGATGGATGAACCTGAACGGCTCCTGGCAGTTTGAATTTGATTCGGAGAACCAAGGACTCGATCAAGAATGGTTTAACGGTAATCGAGACTTTCCTCTGACCATCATGGTTCCCTTCCCCTGGGGATCCACACTATCCGGTGTAAAGGATCAGGCCGATGTCGGCTGGTATACTCGTTCCATTCAGGTTCCTTTGGATTGGAAAGGACAACGTGTATTCCTGGTGATTGGCGCCTGCGACTGGCACACATCCGCCTGGTTGGATGGAAAGAAACTCGGTGAACATCAGGGGGGGTATACACCGTTTGAATTTGACTTGACACCGATGCTGCAAATCGGCAAAGAGCAAACGCTGATTCTGCGAGTGGATGATACACCTCACAAGTTCAAATTGGAAGGAAAACAAGGGTACGGTCGGGCAGCGGGAATCTGGCAGACAGTGTACCTGGAAGCCCGTCCGCAGGTGGCAATGGAAACAGTCCACTTTACACCGGATATCGACGATATGAAGGTTACAGTCAAAGTCATATTGGATCAGGAAGCGCCAGAGGAATTGCAATTCGAACTCAATCCGCTTAACGGCGAGGTCATTCAAGGGCCCGGAACCAGGCAGAGGATTGCCAAGGGACAAAAAATCTTACAATACGATCTCGGGATACCGACTATGAAATTATGGTCCCCGGATGATCCTTATCTCTATGAGGTCGAGGCGACGTTGAGAAGAAAAGATGGAATGGAAGACCGGGTTAAGACTTACTTTGGCATGCGTAAAATCAGCACAGGGCAACTGCCTGGTACGAATATCCCTTATGTCATGTTGAATAATAAGCCGATTTATCTTCAACTGACACTGGACCAGTCATACCATCCGGATGGTTTTTATACGTTTCCCAGCGATGCCTTCATGCGGGATGAAATTCTGCGTACGCGTCATATAGGATTGAACGGCCAGCGGATTCATATCAAGGTGGAAATTCCGCGAAAACTATATTGGGCGGACCGTTTGGGTGTGCTGATCATGGCCGATGTGCCAAACAGTTGGGGAGATCCTGATGAAAAAATGCGGGCCGAAATGGAATATGCCCTTTGCGGGATGATCAAACGGGATTATAACCATCCGTCGATCTTTTCCTGGGTAGATTTCAATGAAACATGGGGTCTGCGGACTGGCAACAAAGGATATACCCCGGAAACCCAGAAATGGGTGGAAAGTGTCTATCGTCTGACCAAGAAACTCGATTCGACTCGATTGGCCGAAGACAACTCTCCCTGCAACCATGACCATGTAGCTACTGACATCAATACCTGGCATGCCTATCTTCCCGGCTATGGCTGGCGGGATCTGCTGGATCAGATCTGTAGTGACACCTATGTCGGATCGACCTGGAATTATATCGGCGGCCGAAAACAGGACGGCGATCCGATGTTCAACAGCGAATGCGGCGATGTCTGGGGCTATGAAGGAAGCACCGGCGATGTGGACTGGAGCTGGGATTATCATATCATGATCAATGAATTCCGTCGCCATCCCAAAGTGTGCGGCTGGTTGTATACAGAGCATCATGATGTCATTAATGAATGGAATGGTTACTGGCGCTTCGACCGGTCCAATAAGTTTACCGGCATGTCGGATTTGCTCAATGACATGACGATGAACGACCTGCATAGTAAGTTTTATATTGCGTCTGAAAGGGAATTGTGCCGGGTAATCAAGCCCGAACAGAAAATTGGAGTACCTCTTTACGCCTCTTTAATGACGGATGATCAAGTGGGCGATGAACTGGTTCTCGATATGGAACTGTATGGATGGAATCGGCTGGGTATTCAGCGACGATACTGGCGAGGGCGAAAGGCAATTCCCTACACACCCTGGATGAGTAAGGAGCTGCCTTCTGTCGAAATTACCATGCCTGGTGAGCCTTGTCTGGCCGTTCTGACTTTGGTCCTTAAAGATAGAACCGGACGAATCCTGCATCGGAACTTTACGACTTATCTTGTGGAAGATGGTTCCAGTCCAAGGGAGGAGGAAATTCCCTTGCGTGGGAATAGAAAGTTACATGTGGTTCGTTTTGCTCCCAATACATTCCATGATGCCAAGTGGTCACTCAAGCAATGGAACGTGCTGGACGGCTTGAAGGTTAATGGGGCAGGAACCGGCTATTTCGAGTATCAGATCGATTGGCCTGAAAATCTTGTTCCGGAAAAAATTGATAACGCAACAGTACGGATGGAATTGGGAGCCAAACAACTATTCGGCAAAGACAGGGAAGGGGCTGCCAAGCAGGAGGGCGATTTCATGCGGGGCAAGGGTACACACGATCCCAGCCTGAATCGCAATGCCTATCCTATGACAGATGAGACTACGTTTCCTAGTGCTGTCTGCATTCGCGTAATGGGTAAAAGTGTCGGTGTATTTGAATTACCGGATGATCCGGCCGATCATCGTGGTATTCTATCCTGGTTCAGCCAGAAAAGGGATCGCTTCCTTCGTGAAGCCGGCTCCTATGGATTCTTGATCGAGGCTGGTATATCGAAGGAGGCCTTAGAAAAGGCTTATAAGAAAAAGACGATTGTTATTCGACTGGAGGTCGACGACTCTTTACGGGGCGGCCTGGCTATCTACGGAGAACGATTTGGACGTTATCCCATGGATCCGACGCTTGTGTTTCTATTGAAACCATAAATACCATGAAGAGGTAAAAAACAGTGTGTTTACGAAATTAGGATCTTATAGACACGGCAAGATACAAAGTATGAAAGAACAGCATGTACAATAAAAAAACGGGCCGGAATAAAGGGAGAAAGGAATTCGATCCGCTTTAAATCAGAGGTTTGCCGTCATTGAGTTCTTCATATGCTGTAATATACTGGGCGACCATATTGTCCAGGCTCCATGTATCGCGAGCTTCTTTCATCATGCGGCGCATCTGTCGCTGCCATTCGGCGGGATTGGCTCGAAAATACCGATGGTGTTCCACGGTTTTGGACAGACCCCACCAGAGACCACTGGAGTCATAATCTCGAAATAAAACGCCATTGCCTCGATCGATGGGAGCTCCCCATGCCCGTATTCGTAACAGGGAAATTTTATCAGCATAGCCTCCCGTATCACGGTTGGTGGCAGTCGCTCCAAAAAGATTACCTACAACATCGATCTGTCCGAAAGGTTCATACAGCGACGCTCCGAACACATCCCTTGCGGCTGCATATCCTAATATACTCAGATCTTGTTCGAATCGATGAAACGCAATTCGTCCCTTGGATGCGCAGGCAATACGGCCTAAATATTCGACATGTGTCGGGTTCCCGCCGACCGGATCACCTACGATGGCAATTTGAACATCCGGATGGTGCTCGACAAACCGCAGGGCGATATCTTCCAGGAGTTCGATTCCTTTTTGGGCCGGATCCAGTCTGGAAGGCCAATAAAGCAAAATAGCCTCCGGATCGGTCTGGAGACCCATTCGCTGCTGAAACTTGAGAAGATTTAAACGCTTGGCTTCCAGGAGGTTGCTCTCGAGCCCGAAACGTTTGGCCAATCCGGGATCATCCATACCCCGTCCTTCTGGCTGCCACTCCGGATACATGTCCGGGGAAATACCATTGGGAATGGCTATCGCGGCATGAGCAACGTATTTGGCCTTGGTCTCCTGGCGTACGCTGGGGGGGATAATCTGTCGGTCGAGAAAACAGTCTCCCACTACCTCTCGCAAGAATCGGTCTCCAACATAACTGATCCGGGTGGCGCTGCGAATAGCGCTGGCCTGACAGTCTATATAAGGTCCCTTTGGACCTGTCCCGATGACCAGATGATCCCGTAAAATTCGAAGATTCACCCCTTGCATCATCTCCAATGGAATGCCGCCGGTATGTGTGTTGTGTACTGTGTGCAGGACGGGAATCCCGCGAATTCTGGCATAGGCCGGCACTACTCCTCCAGCCATCCAATCATGGGTATGGAGTAATGCACGACCTTCATACCCACTGCGGATTTCCTTAATATATGTATTTACCATCTGGCGTTGAAATTCAGCGGCATTAAAAGGTGGTGAACCTTCATATGCACTGCGATATTCTTCAAAAATAGAAGAACTGACAAGGTGTACATTCTGTGGATTCAAGTGATGGCGTTTCTGAATCCATTCTGCTTCACTCAGCCCGGCTTCCTCACGAAATCTTCGACTCAGATTAATGGTGATCAGATGGACGGGAATCCCGCGTTGTGACAATCCTTGACATAAGGCCGAAACCACTTCTCCGAGCCCTCCACTTTTACCCGAGACATATTTGGCAAACTGTCCCATTCCTTCAGAGGGCAAACGAGCCGTTTCAGGTGTGACAATCAATATCGGTGTTCTGGAAGTTTTTTTTCGAATATTAAAACTTTTAACATGATGGAGTAATTCATCTGTGGCATGTGTCAGTGCGTATGTTGCCGCAACAGGAGATCCGTAAGGATTCAAAGTTCCGTTCTGGGTGATTGCATCATCTGTTATATATACAAGATGGTCGGAACTGGTCAAATAGCGATATCTCCGCAGAAATTCACCGCCTGCCAGTCGGGCCTGAGATCCCAGGATTTGAATTCTGTTAAACAGGAGACGCTGTATGGGTCGGCCCAACAGGACTGGAGGATAGGCGATTGATTCGGCGGGACCGGCATCTTCGGCGGGTATGGATATGGAAATCTCATTCTCTGTGGCAAGAAAACGCCGGGCAATTTCGCTTGGATTGGCCATCGTCACGTAGTCCTGAATTTGCCCTAGGGCTTCCACCAAGACTTGGAGAAAAACAGATATTGAAGGCTTGTCAGAGATGTGCTTTTGTTCCGGAGGAAGGGGATAAACCAGTAGAGCCAGTTCACCACGGGTACGACACAGAATGCGGATGACTTCACTTGCCTGGGTTTGGGTAATGGGCAATTGACCAGCCAGTTCATGGTTACAAGGTAGGGCAGCCAAGGCAAGTCCCTTGCCATTTTTCCCGATAGCGTGAAAAACCGTATTCGTCGTACGATTGGGATCGTCCGGATCGGACGCCATTAAATAAGGCTCGCAAAGAATCGCTTGATATCCCATTTCTGTAACAATTTCTGCGACATCACGATCGAACAAAAATTCCGTATCGGCAAAGGCTGTAGGGCGAATCCCGAACATCTCATAGATTTTCTTTCGATGCAGAGAAACTTGCTCCTTGAATTCACTCCGTTCCGGATCACTGAACAAAGACGCCAAAGAGTGATGATAAGTCTGATCCAATAATTCGATTTGTCCTGTTTCTTCTCCCAGATGAGCCAGCTTTTGCAGAACCGCGATCACCTCAGGCTGATAACTTTCCGCCTGTTCTAGAAAAGTTCCTGATACATTGAGAGAAACATGGAAATAGGTACATTTAGAAACCATTTCAAGAAGAGCGCATAAACTCGGAAGATACCATTGTTCGGTTAGATCGAGAAAAATGGAACGGTTTTTTTCATCCCAGAGAAATTCACTCCCCTCCGGATGCACCCGAAAAGGTTGATGCAAATCAAAGCATAAGCTCAACCAGAACACAGCAAAAACCCGTCATACAAACGTTGTGTTTATTTTGGGAGACCGATCCAATCACATCGCAAATGTCCCCGCTTCCATTGTGTCTGAAAACTTCCTGTTCACAGATCGCATTTTTTTGATCCATTCTAATTATACAATTTTTTCCGTTTTTAAACAATCCCGGAAAAGCCTGTAGAAGATGGTGATTTTAATCGGATAGGGGCACAAAAGACAAATGACATCGCTTTTTGCATTGATAGTAGATATGGCGGGAATATGTGTTAAAATTACAACAATTACTAAAGGCTATATCGACTCCTCCCATGTTTTATTCGTAGTAGAACGTTATTATTCCACTAACTCTATCTTTTCCGGATGCAATCGTTGCAGCAGGGGAAGCTGGCTTCTTCCCAGGTGAGCCAGAATATGGACCTTACTGTCAATATAACTTTCTTCCAGGACCTTGCCATTGGCTCGCAGGAACGATTGCACCTTTCCATCACCGGCTCGAAACGATACCCGAATTTTCGTTTCTCCGCCACGGTAACGATCCAGTACTGTCTCCGTCAATTTGTCGATATTCATTCCCGTCCTTGCGGATATGCAAACCGCTTCCGGATGGATCGTCTGCAATGATTCCAGAGTTGTTATCTGTCGGATCGCATCGCATTTATTCAGCACGACCAGGCTGTCTTTTCTGTCGCAACCAATTTCCTTTAGGACAGTATAAACACTTTTCATTTGTTCGAAGGCACCATCGCTTCCGGCGTCTACTACATGCAATAGAAGATCTGCATTAATCGCTTCTTCCAGGGTAGCTTTAAATGAGGCTACCAGATGATGGGGCAGGTTGCTCACAAATCCAACCGTATCACTGAGCAGCACTTCCACCGAGCCATCCAAGCGCCATTTCCGGGTTCGTGTGTCCAAAGTGGCGAACAACCGGTTCTCTATAAAAACATCCGCACCGGTCAATTGCTTCATGAGGGTACTTTTTCCTGCGTTGGTGTATCCAACCAGGCAAATCTTGAAGTGTCCATGTCGTCCCCCGATTTCCCGCAATTTACGTCGGTCAATCGTAACCAGTTCCCGTTTGAGCTCAGTAATCCGTTTACTGACCAGTCGCCGGTCGATTTCGAGCTGCTTTTCACCTGTGCCGCGTGTTCCAATGCCGCCGACCGCTCCGGCAGCCGTGCCACCACCAGCGCCGGCTACCGTGTCCAGGTGAGACCACATCCGAGTCAATCGAGGGTATGTGTATTCCAATTGAGCCAGTTCGACCTGTAGTTTAGCCTGACGGGTTTTGGCCCGAGTTGCAAAAATGTCCAGGATCAATTCGCTGCGATCCAGGACTTTGGCTTCAACGATCTTCTCAAGTTCACGAATCTGGCCCGGGGATAGATCATTATCGAAAATGACAACATCGGCCTTGTTTTTTTTGACGCGGTCTCCAAGCATACGGGCTTTGCCTGAACCGATATATGTTGCTGCGTGGATTCGTTGGACTTTCTGTTGAAACCGATCTACAACATCAGCTCCTGCGGTTTCAGCCAGTGCTGTCAACTCGACCAGATTGTCGCTTTTAAAACCCTCCGGGCCTTTCAGGATCGCTGCTACAAGAACCGCTCGCTCCTTCTTGACCCGGAGTTGATCTCGCACTTTTTCCAAATCTCTGTAAAAACCTCCAATCAAAAAGCTTTTAATACGCAATTATAACATGCTATATTATAATTACAAGAGCCAGTAGACTTTTGTGTGGATAACGGAGGAAACAATTACCGCCGCCAAGCGGCTTTACGGACCATCAGGGGGGGCAATTGCTGAGGACGTACGTGGGTCATGTCCTGTTTGATACAACTTCGTTGGCTGGGATAAATATCCAGATCATAGCCTTCTATTTTGCAGCGAATCTGTTTTTTCTTTCGAATCAGCCAGGACAACATCGTTTTTCCTTGCCAGAGCGGTCCATTTATACAGGTATCAGTTTTGACATCGGTATTTCCACGGCCCGTCTTAAGGGGATTGGCCGAAAATTACTTCCTGAAGCTTGTTTCAGCAGATTTCGTTATCCCCAAAGCCTATATTGGGACGTGCCTTTTTTGATCTTCACCTTGTCAAATGGGCCACATCGAATATACTGTGTATAACGATTATAAGGAATCATGATATGGAACCGATCAACCGAGAGAGTCGAACCAGTGTTCGTTTTCAGATCAGTTATGTGCTGGCCTTCCCATGGCTTGCCGATAGCGCCCGGTCTGTTCAGTTTCAAAAGTCTCTTCTCGATCAGGGGCTGGAATTTGGACAGGTCAACTCGACGGAGAAACGCCTTACTTTAACTCGCCAGCAACCCTCTCACCTGCAAATCCGGCTGGATTCACCGGGCCCGCAGGTTGCCCAGATTCAGATTCTCTCAGCCAATCCGGGGTATGACATTGATATGTTTTCCCGAGATGCCGAAGCGGCCACCATGGCTTATAAACAGGCGTGGAGTCTGGAACAATGCCAATTGATTCAAACCTCGGCCATGATCCATCATCTTTACAGTTCACAGGACCATGCCTTTAAGTATCTCTGGGAGGTTCGTCTCGGTCAATCTCCTGCGGATTTCAAAACATTAGGATCCCGTCCGGTTGCCGGTGGGGGTCTGCGGTTGCTTCTTCCACCACACCAACTGAATCAGGACCAGGAGCCGCGATCCATCGAAGTCCGAGCTGAATCCTTCCTGAGGGAGCCGCGAAAATTGCTTATTGAGACGATTTTTATCTGGCCCCGGCCCCGTTCCCTTCAAGCAGAAGAAGGATTTTCTCCGGCCGGATACCTGAAGCAGGTGGAAGAGTTTGCCGCAAATGAAGTCTGGAGCTTTTTTACCCAATCCCGCCCCCTGCAACCCCCCGGTCCGGACATGGTATAGCCCGAGGCAATCTGTCGATCCTTTTTCTCTCGATGGAATGGAAACGCCGCAATGGCATTAGGGGCGCGATTCTAATTTGATCAGAATCGCCCAATCCTTATCCTGTTTCTTTGGAGGCAGGCCAATCGATTGCTTGCCCGGCCCGTGGATGGTATGTTTCGAGCCGATTTGCAATGATCCACCGGATCCAGGATCGTACCAATCAACTGAAAATGAGTAATTGCTATTGCCCAAATCGATCTGTGTCGTTCCTCCGGAGGGCAGATATACTGCGTATACTTCACATGGAAGGGCAAGGCAGTAATTTTTCCCAGTTATCAGTTCATCGGCATGATGCATTTGAGGGAACGGCAGATAGTTCATAAAAAAGTTGACGGCATAACGGTTCTGATCCCACCAGATATCCCGCGATCGCCAGTCTTCGCAGTTTAAATCATTATGGGCAAATCGATATCCAAAGTACCATTCCACACCGGCGGCACCGCCCATTAAAGCACCCCACAAATGCTTTGTCCGATCGCTGTAATGGTCAGGATCATCGGCGTCCGGCTTGATGCCCGTATTGGCCGGACCGATCTCATCCAGACAAACATACCATTTTTTACCCGCCTTTAAGGATTCATCGATCCATTTTCGAACCTGATTGTGTGTGTCTTCTGTCTGAAGGGACGGGCCTTGCAGGTATGGATATCCAAGCAGGGGTTTATACACCTTGTCATACTGGCCCGGGAATGTATGCACGACGACGGGGTGGTCGTATGGATCCAGTTCATGAAAGTATTCTGCGAAGGCTTTTCTCTGCTGGTCGGTGTTTGTATTCTCCTCGCCCAGGTTCCATGTAATTCCGAGATGATGGCCGAATCTTGCCGCCAGTTCCCGGTAATAGAGCCTGCGTTGCGGTCCTAATTCCCCTTTGTCCAGACCCTGATCATTTTCCTGCTCCTGGCTGATGTTATGCAGCATGATCCCCAGCGTATCCATATGTTCAAACACGATTTCCCATTGATCGAGCTTGCTGCAGTCAAAGCGAAACCGTTCTTCTGGATTGATCCAGGGCCAGACATCCTTGCCGTCACCTCCATCAAGGTTGTAGGTAATGAAATATACACTGTTGACACCTTTTTGGGCCAGGTAATTGAGTCCTCCGATTAATCCCTTGCCCTTACCACCTTGCCAAGTCGGATCCCCCTGTCGCCAATCTTTGACATGCGGCTGGTATGTATGAAGGAATACGCCGCCCTGCGCTTCTCCTTCCCGATTTAATCCGTCTGTGTCGAAGGTTCCATCAAAATCCGCATAGGCAAGGAGATTTTCCGGGCTGTCCGCTCCCATTTTAATCCAGTACTTGCCGGATCCGCTAAATCGCAGATACCCTTCAGGTGATGGATGTAGAAAACCTTTCCCGCGAAAATCCTTTCCATTCTTGTCGGAAGGCCGTACTGTAAATGAACCGGCTACACCGTCAAAAGATGTAGAAACGCCCGCCTGAGGAGCAAGTGTCATTGCAATGTTCTTGGCGGTTCGAAAAGAGGCTGTATAGTCCCACTGCCCGGGAGAAACCGGGACAAAATGCGCACGCCACTTACTGCCTGAAACAGCACTGGTTTCGGCGGCATTCCCATCCACGGCATAATATCCGCAGACATGAATTTTACGATCTCCCTGCCGAAACGTAACCATCAGACGATAATCCGTAAAGGGATTTGGTTCAGCGGTCTCGCCCGTTTCGGGGCCATCGAATGTTACCGTAACCTTATGCCAGACCTGTAAAGTTCCACTGATATCAGCAGCGTGATTGGTCGAGGAAAATACCCTTATACCCAATACGACAATGGTTACAACTATAATCCGAAATCGTTTATTCATCGAACATCCTCCGTATTCGTTAATTAAATACAGACAGCCTTTATTCGCAGAGAGATCATTTGTATGCTATATAACCACACTAGAAATAAGTGACCTGAAAAGCAATGTCTTTTTGTGTCTCAGGATTCTTTATTTGATATACTGTGGAGGTCAATACAATACTATCGGTGATTTTATCTCCTTTGCTGAAGCAAGATTATGTTATTCACCAAGATGCCGTACGGTTGCTCGATTCCTCGGAATAATCATATCCACAGGCATGGGGTGCTGACTTTGCTTCACAGAATAGTTGACATCCAGTATTTCAATGAAGTCTGACGTGTAATCCTTTAATACACCCACATATTCGATCCATGTGTCCTTTTCCAGTATTTCAATGACAACCTTCTGTCCAATATGTCGTTCCAACAAAGGTTCAAAGGATGTATTAATTGTTCAGATGATCTTGCCCTTCATTTGTGAAACATACTTGACCTGGTTACTAAGAACCTGTCCGAGACGGGCTGTTTTCTGATCCCGAACCAACACCAGATTCAACACCTCCACAAACGAATCCCGCAGTGTCCGCAATACATTCATCATCCGTCGTCCCAATCTTCGCAAAACGCCCGGATGATAAGTACGAGTTAATTCTCGTTTTCGCTGCCGTTTTCCGTTTTCATCCAATTCTTCCAGAAAACGCACAAATCCCTGAATGGCTCCGAGTTCGTGTTTATACAGAATCGTACTGGATTCGATGTGTCTCTGACCATCCATGTGTTTATTTTGGTGACACAACTCAATCCCCGTGTTTTCTACGGTCAACTTTCCCCAGACACAATGTCCATCAATCCGCTGCAGTGTAATATGGTCTCCCTGAAACGATTTGAGGCATTTGTCTTTTCGTCGCCCCCTTATGAAGGCGGCTACAAATGCCGAGAGAAGGATAAAGATGATTGTAATTGTGAAAGGATCCAGCGTGATGTGAAAATTCTCACCCATTGTTGCTCATTCCTTTTCAGGTGCGCTATGCATCATTGTTCGAGGTACCGTACAAGGAAATCAGCAGGGAAACGTTACTCTGGAATCACCAGTCGCATGCCGGGTTTGACCTTGTCGGGATCGGACAGCGTTTTTTTGTTAGCTTCAACGATTTTGCGCCACTGTGTGGGTGAACCGTAATACTGCTGAGCGATATGCGACAAGGTCTGGCCTTGCTTAACCTCATGAATGCGAGTCGCTTTTTCGTCATTCCCGGGCGGCTGATCGGCAGTAGAGGGGGATCCATTGGATTGATTAGAACTTTCCAATGCCTCCAGCACGGCGATCTGCCGGTGTGTCGTGCTTTGGTGCTGTGTCACGCTTGGGCTCGATTCGGTGCTACCATTGGCACCGAGAGTTTCATATCCATCTGCATCCCGTGGCATCTGGCGATAGGTTTGAATTAGTCGATCTTCTACTGACGAACCGGGCCAGATGGAGATAATTAAGGTGGCGCCGGCTACCAATGCCGCCCCGACCAGAATCCCGATTTTTACGTCCTTGTTCATCACTGCCCATCCTTCGTTTTACAACGAAGTGTGCAAATGGTCTATCGAATGTTTTACTTTTTCAAGGAGGTATCCTTCTTGCTTCCGATGAGTAGAATCGGTGCTGCAATCGCAATAGATGAATATGTGCCTATAATAATACCGAACAGCATGGCAAACGTAAATCCTCGTAGCCCTGTTCCACCCCAGAGATACATAATCAGCACTACAAGGAAAGTCGTGAATGATGTCAGAATGGTTCTGCTCAAGGTCTGATTGATACTGTCGGTGATGATCTGTGGAGTCAATGTTGACAGCTTGCCGCGGTTTTCACGGATCCGATCAAAGACAACGATCGTATCATTCAATGAATAGCCGATGATCGTCAGAAACGCCGCAATAATCTGCAGATTGATCTTGAAGTCCTGGATCAGCAGCATCTTTCCAATCGGGGTACCGGCCAGATAGGTGCATACAACGACAGCACCCAGCGTAATACACACATCGTGCACCAGAGCGGCAATCGCGGCAATCCCATATCGAGCGGTTCCAAACCGAATCCAGATGTAAGCCACAATAGCAATCAGGGACAGGATGATTGCGATCAAAGCACGCGTCTTTGCTTCCTGACCGATCGAGGGATCAATCTGGGTTACTCGTGAAAGTGTCGTTGACAGGGAACCGGTTTGAATGATCTTGGTCTGTTCGTTTGTCACAAACCGGTTCCACTCCTCTTCGTCGAGTTCCCGGCTTCCGGCTTCCGGGTGCACGCTGACATAGACAAATTCACCGACTTCCTCTTCTGGAGCAAGTTCGGCTAGATCGGTGCTGAGAATATTGTACCGATACCAGGTAAGATCCTGCATATCCGGTTTGAATCGGACATCACGGAATCGTTGCTTCAAGTCCGTTGCTGTTGTTGGTTCTCTCAGTTTAGCAGTAATTTTAATACCACCCAGGTAATCGGTCAATTCCACATCAGTGTCGGCTACTTTCTCTGTCGAGGCGATTTCAATCCCCAGATCTTCCCGCACTGAAAGATATCCTTCAAACGCTGTTCTGACTGCCTCACTGACCACCTCATCCACTGTCGGTTCACCCACTGTACCATTCTGCGTAAAGGCTTTTTCCAGAACAGATTTGACCAGTCCTTTATTTACCTGACTGGTCGAGACGGTGAAAGTTTTGCCCTCAGTATCTACAGTGACTTTCAGGTTATAAAGTGTACCGGCAGCATCTTCAGCAGCTTGACGAATCGCATTCGTTACGTCCTCGATGCTTTTGCCTACCTGGTCGAATTTCACTGTGCACAGAGTTTTATTTGTCTCGGTCGTTGTGATTTCATACTGCGATCCTGTTTTACCAATGCTATAGACATTCGCTGCTGCGAGAGCATCGTTTTGAAATTGCTCTCTCGCCACTTGTTGGAATCGTTGTTCCACCTTGTCACGGTTGTCCCATGGCGTACTGGCTTTCAGATCTATCTGTACGCTTGTTCCACCGGTAAATTCAATGTCGTATTTGCTGTTAGTGGTTTCATCCCGCAGGAAAAACGCCGATAGTCCACCAATAATTAAAACACCTGAGACAGTGATAAACACCTTGCGCAGGCCCATCCAGTTAATTCTTGCATCATGGATCAGGCGGAGCATGCTCAGATGATCGGTTAGCAATCCCGTATCCAATTGAATGGAATAAGTCATACGTGTCACGAAGAGGGCGGTAAACATACTGGAAACAATACCCAGCATTAGAACGATTGCGAAGCCCTTAATCTCTTCCGAAGCAACCATGTATAGAATCAATGCCACGAAGAACGTGGTAATATTGGCGTCAAGAATTGTTCGAAATGCGCGGCTGTAACCGTTGGCGATAGCGGTGCGAATCGGAGAGCCCCGTTCCTGCTCTTCGCGAATACGCTCAAAAATGAGCACGTTGGCGTCCACGCTCATACCAATAGTCAAAATCAGACCTGCGATGCCCGGCAGGGTAAACGTAGCCTGCCAGATGGACATGATTGCCAGAATAAATAATAAATTCAAAAGCAATGCAACATCCGCGATCAATCCGGAGCGTAGATAGTATATAAGCATAAAAACCGCTACTGCCACCAGACCGAACAGGCCCGCTGTAATCCCTTCATTTCGGTTTTTTTCACCAAGGGTGGATCCGATGGTTTTTTCACTAATGGGCACCTCGCTCAAGCTTGCCCGAAAGGAGCCGGCGTTGAGTTTGTTGACCAGATCCTGCACTTCCGTTTCCGTAAATTGCCCGGTAATCGTTCCGCTACTGCTGATTGCTGATTCGATATTCGGCGCCGAAATGGCCTGATTATCCAGCAAAATACACAACGGCCGCCCAATATTGTTTTTTGTTACGTTATAAAATAAATTAGCTGCGATAGGATCGAGGGAAAAAAGAATTGCCGGCCACCCGGTTTCGGGATTGATGAATGGACGGGCACGCTTCAGCTTCCATTCCTGCTCTCCTGAATTGCGAAGCATTGTTTCATTGGTCTGGTTCTGGTTACTGGCCAGTACATAGACTTTGTCTCCGAAGGGAGCAAGAATCGCACGATCCACCTTCCAGTTCTTTGGATCCTCGATCTGCATCCATACATAACGATCATCCGATGCGCCTTTAGGGCCTTTGGTCTGAAGGGCCTCCACGTATCCTTCCAATTCGCTCGTATTCGTCTTACCGGTCGGATCCGGAATCGTTGGAAGAATACGGAATTCCAAAACACCTGCACCGCGGAGCATTCGCTTGAGATCTTCCGGATCATCCAAGGCACCCCGTACGGCGGAATATTTTTTGAATGTATCAATCACGGCATCAATTTTCTCAGTTCGATCCGGGAATCGTTCCTTGAAATCAACCATGATTTTTGCCCGATCTGCCGTCTCGGGCATGTCCAGAGCGCTGGTCAGGGCATCAATGTCCAGATTAATCTTCTGAAGTTCTTCGGCAGCAGTCTGCCATTCCTGGCGTACACCTCCTTCTCGGGTCAATTCATTAACGGCATCTGCCCAGCCCCGATAGGCATCCATGTATTGGGTGATGAGTTCGATCGCTTTGGTTTTTATTTGTTCTGTGACGTCTTTTCCCTTGGTGACATCGTCGACTTGTTTTTTAATTGTATCCATAAGATCCTGGCCGGTCTTTTTTGACCAGCTTACAGCCATGGATTCAACAAAATCGCCTTTAAGAATGTTTGTTGTTTCGATTTGCGTTTTAAGCTGCTCTCGTTGTGTGATGTACCGGTCACGTTTTTGCTCCACGACTTTTAACGCGTCATACGCGGATGTGACCTGATCCAGGATGCTCTTGCGTTTTTCAGAATTCCCTGAAAATTGGGCCAGCCGTTCGGCTCTCTTGTTGGGTTCCAGTGACAAAGAGCGTTTGACCGTCAGCAAGTTTAGATTTTCTTTCTGAAGGGCCTCCAGCGCCTGTTCATAAGCCTCCCGACGTTTCTTGGTTTCCGGACTGGACAGGGGAAGCTGGATTTCGATGCGTGTATCCCCTTGCGGGCGAATTACGATATTGGCTACGTTGTCCGGATCGATTCGTCGCTGGAGAATGGGGATCATGCTTTGGGCCAAACCTTTGCGATCTTTAGCGGCCATCTCTGTCGCATCGATTTCATAGATCAGACTTGTGCCTCCCCCAATATCCAGACCCGGCTTAAGGTTCAGCTTCCATTTGTCGCTTTCTGGATCCCGTATTACCAAAGAGTAAACTGCAATCACGATCAATGCAAAGATTAAAACAATCTTCCAGCCGTTATTCTTCATGGCCACTTCCTGTCAATTCGTTTCCTGTTGTTCGTTCGACCGGCCAAACGCCGTTTAATTACTGTCATCCGATGCCAGTTTATGAATGGCGTTTGGAATGACGCGGATTTTTGTATTGTTCGACTCATCCACTTTGAGCAAGATTTCATCATCCTTAACGTCAACAACCGTCCCCAGAATACCGCCGACCGTCCTGACGCGGTCGTTCTTTTTAAGGGCTTGTATCATTTTCTGCCGTTCCTGCTCCTTCTTTTTCGGTCCGCGGAACATGAGCATATACATCAAAGCAAAAATAAGGATAAACGGCAGTAACTGCATCCATGGCGACATGGGAGCCTTCTGTTGTTTTTGTCCCTGGGCGACGTTTCCCCCTTCGGTTGTCGTACTGGTTGTCTGTTCCGTTTCCTTCACATCCGAACTGCGGATAACTGTGCCCTCGTCCCCGGTTTCGTTACCGGCTTCTGCTTGTGCCAAAAACCAAATCTGATTCATTCTATCATTCCTTTTTGCTTTTAATCGTTCGAATGGTTACAGGAGCCTGTATCCATTCAAGAACGGTTTATCCATTCCATTTGTCATTTGCTATCTTTTGCCTTGCCCAGTCGGCAAAGGTCCCTTGCTCAATTTGCCCATGGATCTCCCGCATCAACTTTTGGTAGTAGGAAAGATTATGGATCGAGATTAAGATCGGTCCAAGCATTTCTCCTACATTGAAAAAGTGCCGCACGGCCGCTCTGGTAAAATATTGACAGCAGTAACAATCGCACTCTTCGTCGATCGGTTCCGATTCACTGCCATGAACCGCATTTCGCAACCGCATCGGTCCGCTGCTTGTAAAGGCGTAAGCATTTCGTCCATTCCGTGTCGGCAGCACGCAGTCAAACATATCCACTCCGGCACTGACAGCCGCCACGATGTCTGTCGGTGTTCCAACACCCATCAAATATCGCGGTTTCGCAACCGGCAACAGGGCAGTGGTGTGTTTCACCGTTGCCACCATTTGTTCATGCCCTTCACCAACGCTTAAGCCGCCAATGGCGTATCCGTCAAATCCTATTTTTATAAGAGCCTTGCTGCACTCTGTCCGCAATTCGTCATTCACCCCACCCTGCACGATTCCAAATAAAAGCTGCTTTGGATTATCATGCGTATCCTTGCATTGTCTGGCCCAGCGTACTGTCCGTTCCACGGCCTGTGTTAAGGCCACTGTTTCACATGGATAGGGCGGACATTCGTCAAAGCACATAATAATATCGGCACCGAGCTTATTTTGGGCTTGCGTGGCGATCTTTGCATCCAGATATAATTTTGCTCCGTCTATATGGCTGGCAAATTCCACGCCGTCATCACCGATCCGCCGCAATGAGCTTAGTGAAAATACCTGATACCCGCCACTATCGGTAAGGATCGGTCCATCCCAGGCCATCAACCGATGCAATCCGCCCAACTCGGCGACTGTATCCACACCCGGCCGCAGAAGCATGTGATAGGTATTGGCAAGCACGATCACAGATCCTGTTTCCCGCAGTTGTGCCGGGGTAAGCCCCTTCACTGCGCCACGGGTACCAACCGGCATAAACACGGGAGTCTCGATAACTCCATGAGCCGTGGTCAGTCGACCCCGTCTGGCCCGACATGTTGCATCCTCTGCCAATACCTGAAACGCCCTCGTGGTCAATACAATCGCACCTTCTTGGCGTCCGGATAATAGAACGCCAGTATCTCTTCATAGCTTTTCCCGGCCCGCGCCAATCCCAGAGCTCCATATTGACAGAGCCCTACACCATGCCCGAATCCGCGGCCGTTAGAAAAAACAAACACATTTCCGGAACGCTCGATCTCGAAAGCAGTACTTTTCAATACCCGTCCGGAAGGATCGATTGCCAGGCGAAGATTTTCCGCCTCCAGCCATTGTTTCTTTCCGTTCCGGCCGATCAGATTAACTTTCGTAATGCGCTGAAATCCGTCGTACTGGCTGATCTCAAGCGGCTCAATCTGCTCAACAGACTCCAGCCGTGTCAGGCTCGGATAATGGGCAAAAAGTCGTTTGGAGACATCCTTGACTTCCAGTTTCACCGGATTCCAGGAATAAAACGAACGCCGACTGGTTTCCCTGCAGTAAGGGCACTTAACTCCCTGAAGGGGCGGGTAATTCGTTCCGAAGATTTTTTCGGAAGATTCCGTATGGCCGCCGCAGGTGGAGGCAAAGTAAGTGGGAAACACATCTTCCCGTCCACTCTGGTGCCGGCAGGTCAATACAAGACCCTGGGTATCATTGACTACTTGCCATACGCTCGGCGCCTCGGCATCCACTCCGCGGTACACCTGATTGGCCTCGGTCCTGCGGACATCATAAGACCTTCCTTGTCCGTATCTTTGCTTGTGATACAGGGCATACGTCCGTGAAGCGACAGTCTGAGCCGCCAAGGCGGCCGCTTCCCAGTAACTTGGCATTTCCGCCCCGACAACACCGGCAAGATAGGCCTCCAGCGGTACTTTGTTGACCACATCGAACATCTCGGCATCTGTTTCCGGAATAATATGGCAATTTCCGCGAAATCGCTGTCCATCAATGGAAAACACGAACGGACTGTCGGGGAAAATCTCCACTGCGCCGCTGAAAATATGCTCACCCACGCCTATTTTTCCAGAAAGCCGGCTGACTTCCATTTGTTCGAGGGCTTCAGGAAACCGTGCTTCGGTATCTCCTTCCAGCGAACGAACCACAACCGGACCCAACGTGGTAAGGGTACACATTCTGACATTGTCAAAGAGCAATACACGAATTTGATATTCCTGGGTGACGTCCATTCCGGGCGTCGGCTCCAGAACCTGTCGCTGTCGACAACCGATCCATAAACAAAGGATTACAATAACCGTAACCCATAGCAGGATCGCATAGCTCCAAATTGTATTCCGTCGGGTTACGGGCAATGAATGCTTTCCCTCGCCGGAAACTCATCCGTCATCGGACCTGAGTCCGGATTATTCCAGCTTCCGCAGGCTCAGACCAAACTGGTTCAGACGTTCCTTAATCTCATTCAGGCTGGTCACACCGAAATTTTTACATCCCAGAAGCTCTGCTTCGGTCCGCATGATCAGCTCTCCCAGCGTGCGCACATTCAGTCGAGTCAAACAACGTCGGCTGCGGACATTCAATTCCAATTCATCCACGCTTTTATTGAGAACCTCTTCGCTGGCGCCGCTGGCAAAGGCCTGCGCTGAGAGGTTGCCGGCACTGGATTCCAGCGCCATCCCGAGACGAAGCCCTTTCATATCGAGAATCCGTTTGATCTCCAGCAGGCTGGTCTCGCCGAAGTTTTTATAACTGAGCAATTCCGCCTCGGTAATCCGCAGCATATCGCCCAGGGTGTTCAGATTCATCTTTTTCAGGCAGTTGCGGCTTCGGACAGAAAGCTCGAAATCCGTCAGTGGGATTTCCAGGATCTTGGCGTGTCGATCCTGGCGCTTGGCCTTTTCCTCGTCGTAGACCATGGTTTTGGAGCTTTCAATGTCCTTGAGGAACAATCGCGCCTTGGCATGGTTGGGATGGGAATCCAATACAGCCTCTACGCAGGCCCAGGCCCGTTCGTATTCTTCTTGGTCTTCGTACAATACGGCTAGATTCAAGAGGGCATTGACGCGAATCGGAGGCGATTTGACGGCCTGACGATAATAATCAATCGCTGCCTCGTCCTCGCCCCGCAGGTCCAGGGCGAACGCCAAATGGAAGAGTGCCTCGGTATGATGCGGATCGAGCTCCACGGCAATCTGGAAGTCGGCAATCGCCTCATCATACTGGCCTTGGGCATTGGCCAGGCGACCCCGCTGGTAGTGAAACTCAGCGCTGACCTTTTCATAATTGGAACAGGCCTGCAACTCCGCAATCGCTTCATCGAATCGAGCGGCCATTCGAAATGTGGCCACTTTTTCCATTGCGATCAGCAAAGAGTCGGCATGTTGCTTTACTGCCTTGTCCAAGCTGGACAGGGCCTGATCGTAATGTCCCAATGTACGCTGGGCATAACCCTGATAAAGAAACTTTTCCTTGCAATCCGGGGCCTTGGACAGCAGATCCAAGGCTCTGGCAGGCTCGCCAATCATTTCCAAGCCGACACCCGCTGCCAGGGCATTGCTTTGGTTCTTTTCGATCTGCTCGACAAACTTCTGTTTGCGCAGCTCGCTCGAATTCACATACGCATTCAGTTTATTAAGCCCATCCAATGAAGGGAAGGGCTCACCGAATAAATGCACCTGCGCCTCTGCCGCCGATACCATCTACTGCTCCTAATCCGAAATCCTGTTTCCTTTGTTCCCTGCCGGTTCCTTTTGGGCAGACATCCCACCCGGAACCAGTCACCCTTACCAAAATCCTCCGAATCGAATAAACGTCACATTATAGAGGACTTGCGGACAAATGCAACCCCATTTTTGACCCCGCCAGGGCCGATTTTGTCCTTCCGAGTCTCCATTCCATCCTCATTTGTAGATCCGAATACAATGCCATAGTGGTAGACACTCACTTAAAGGATCTCTTGATGAGAAAAGACCTGTTTCTTGTAATTTCCTATCTCGTAAGTCGTTATGTCACAGACTAACACGCCATGACAAGAGAGACAAATACATTAAAAAAATTTTCTTGACATTGAAAGGCATTATGTATATCTTTTATGTTGACAAGAAATATTGAAGTTCTGCTTGAAACCGGCGAATGTAGGAGGCAATCCAGATTATGAGGTTTAAAAAATTTCTCTTGGCGAAGGCCTTTTTTGTGCTTGTTTTATTGTGTCTTTTTCTGCAAGCAAGGGCAGGCAGTATAGAATTTGATTTGGAAATCGAAGATAATGATATTAGTTTGCAATCCAATGGTGGTTATACACGCGTTTTCCTGAAAGATGGGATAAGTATCAAAGACAGTCCCGGATTTCCCGAGCTACCCACGCGTTATATTCGGCTTGTGATTCCCACCGGTTCCATTCCGACTGGAGTAGAGGTAGAAGTAGAGGAGGAAGTATTTGCCAATAATTTATTTATTTATCCAATCCAGCCGCCACATCCTACTGATACAGACATGGACGAGGCATTGCATTTCGATCCACTTGCATATAGTATATTAGATTATTACCCACAGGAATCTGCTGTTTTACAGGGAACGGAGCATTTACACGGATTTACCCTAGCCGTAGTCCGTCTAAATGTATTACGTTATAAAGAAGACACATCGCAACTTTTATACGCCCGTCGTATACAGGGTAAACTATTGTTCTCGGAAGTAGAAAGTCCGCCGTCTTATTTGCGCCAAACTTCGAATCCGCTCCTACAAGCCCCAATCCAATCCCAGTATTCAGATGAAGTAGCCCGTTTAATCGTCAACCCTCAGGATTTGGTTGTAATTCCCAGCTTAAAAAGATCAGGAATGCTTGACTGGGAAACTGAAAATGAAATCCAATATATTATTATTACAAACGAAATCCTGTGTGATGCATTTCAGGAGCTTGCCGATTATCGAATTTCAAAGGGTACATCAGCTACGGTCATAACCATGGATTGGATACGCAGCCATTATGAGGGGACTCGCCCGGATGGGGGTGAGGATGATCCTACACGTATACGAAATTGCATTCGTGACTATTATCTCAATTACGGTACTCGATGGGCGGTTCTTGGAGGAGATGATGTGCCTGTCCCCGTCCGTTATTGCAGCAAGCCATGGGTTGATATCCCGTGCGATTTATATTACGGATGCCTGGACGGCACGTGGGATGCGGATGGGGACGGCATATATGGGGAAATTGAGGATGAGGTGGATTTTGCCTCCGAGGTCTGGATAGGAAGGATTCCCGTCCAAACATCGGAACAGGCGTTGGCTTATATTGCAAAGGTTCGTACGTACGAAAACCGATCCCCGGATGGCTTTGCAAACACGATGCTGCTTCAGGCACATTGTGGTGCGAACGACAAGCTTAAAACCGGATTGGACAGACCGCTCGATTTCCAGGATCATGATCCTGTGGATCCTTGGGAAATGTCTACTCGACAATTATATCAGATGGACAATTGGGGAATACAAAATTTCTGGCAGGCTTCACGGTTGTCATATTTTTTTGAAACATATACATCATGGGATCGGGTATATTGCGGGGATTATGACTACGGTTATATGAGCTGTAATGTGCTGGAAAAACTGAATTGGGGCTATCATTATATTTTCAGTTCATCTCATGGAAATACAAATTATTATACCAGTGTTAATACTCTCATAGCGGATCAAATGACCAATGCCGATCGTCCAAGTATTTTTTTAATTTCTTCCTGTTCCACAGCTCATTTTGACCAATGCGAAGTCTGCCTGAGTGAGGCCCTTCTTCGGAATCCGAAAGGAGGCGCTGTCATTTATATTGGTTACACACGACCGGGATGGCTTCGTCCTGACGACGCCAGATGTCTGTTTTCAGAATTATATGAAAATAACCGCCAAACAATTGGAGAGGCATTTTCCGTAAGTCGAGCCTATTATGCAACGGTGAATACTATAGACGATGGATATAGAGATCTGTTATTCATGGTAAATCTGCATGGTGATCCGGGCCTTCGTGTTCTGAGGGGAGAAAACGGCCGTCATGTGCAGATGATGTCGCCCAAAGGTTGTGAAGTTATAGACGAAAACGCCGACATATGGATTCGCTGGAACGCCTGTGGCGCTGATTATATGTCCGATGAAACGGTCCGACTGGATTATTCCGCCGACGCAGGGAACACATGGCAGGCTGTTCCTGGTGCAGAAAATCTACCTTATAATAGCCGGTGGTTTCTCTGGGAAGAACCCATGCTTGCGCCCGGATCTGACTATCGGATACGAGTTATGGCCAATACGGATCCCAGTATCAGTGATACATCAGAGAGTAATTTCACTATCGGCACAATGTATACGCTGCGTGTTATGTCTACTCCCAAGCAAAACATTTGGGTTACAGGAAGCCATTATAATTTTACCGATTACACCTACCGTGTGCTGGAGGGAAGACCGGTGTCTTTTCGCGCCGGAGCCCTGACCGGTTATAACTTTGTTCGCTGGGCAGATGCAAATAAGAACACAATCACCCGGAACATGGCCATACATTTTATAATGACAGGGAATAAGACCATTACCGCTGAGTACGAATCAGCGGGGTCGTTACGGGATTATTATGTGAATGATGAAATTGCAGAAGATGGTTTTTCTCCCGGCAGCAACGAAAATGACGGATTCAGTCCGTCCAGTCCGGTGAGAAATATCCAGGAAATTCTGGATCGGTATAGTGATATCAAAACGTTATATGTCTCTGCAGGAACCTATAAGGAAAATCTTGTTATAGGTTCCGGAGATCCAAATATTGTTCTTCAGGGGTATGGGCGGGACAGTACGATTCTAGATGGACAGGAGCGGGAACCCTGTCTAAATATTCAAAATACAAGTCATATCGCAATACAAGGTTTTACGATTCAAAATGGGTATCATTCCAATGGAAACGGAGGGGGAATCGCTCTCGATAACGCCAAGTCCATCCGAATATTACGAAACCGAATCTGTAATAATGTTTCAGGTTATCATGGGGGAGGCGTTTGTATTGATCATGTATCCGGCATCGCTGAAGTGGCGGAAAATGAAATCTATGGCAACTCCGGCACAGCCGTAGGAGGCGGTGTGAGTTTTCTGAATTGCTCGGATGTCGGATTGCGTGACAATTCCATTTACGGCAATACCAGTAAAATCTGCGGAGGGATATGGTTCTTTGTGATCGGGAAGATCGAAGTGGCCAACAATGTTATTCGTGACAACCAGTCCAATGAGAATGGAGGAGGACTCTTCCTGCAATCGGCATCAGGTATCATTCAAATCAATGAGATTATAAACAATTCAGCTCTTGGCAGCGGTGGT
>JAFGPC010000215.1 GCA_016926155.1 Sedimentisphaerales bacterium | reverse complement strand
GTCCGGCACAGTATCGAGAGCAAATTATGAAAAACGTAGCCTAAAAATAAGAATCATGGTTGTCCAAATCGCAGGGGTACATTACAAACCTTCGAAGAGATGTATGCTTTGGGAGGAACCCGAAGTACACTTACATCCTGGAGCGCAAGATATATTGCTATCTGAAATCGAGAAGAGAATTGGGAATCGGATATTATTTATGACTACTCATTCCCCTGTGTTTATAAGACCCAATCCTAAGATCGCAGTTCATACAATTTCAAATATTAATGGAAGGAATGGAACTGGTAGAACCTTATTAGAAGGCGAATTTCATGAAGCAATAAGTATTTTAGGTTCACGACCCGGTCATCTGGCTCAGGCCGATATTGTCTTATACGTAGAAGGAAAACATGGGGTGTCTGTGGTAGAAGAATGGTTGGAAAAGTGGCCAGACAAAGAAGCGGTTTTGGAGCATCTTCAACTTGTAGTGCAGTCTCTTAATGTGTCCGAAGCAGGAACGGATGATTTTAACCTGGGATCACTAAAGAAGGTGACGCCTCATATGGTCATGTTTGTAGATAAGGATAATGAACCAGGTGAGACGGAACCGACGAAATCACGACAGATTCTTGAGAGGAAGTGTACGGAAGAAAATGTCCCGTTTATAATAACAAAGAAACGTCAAATTGAAGATTATTTTACTGAAGAAGCTGTTCGAGCAGGGCTTCCCAGTAATCTGCGAACTACGTGGGAATATAATTCAGAAAAACCGATTGGAGAGAATTGGCCCAACGGTTGGAAAAAACACAATCGAAGAATCGCGGCGAACATGAAATGGGAAGACATCTCAAAGCATGAAGATATCATGCAAATTTTTGATGAAATTAAAACATGTGCTCAACGATTGATGCCATAAAATGAAAGAAAATTCTGGATTCCCGCTTCCGCGGGAATGACAATGGAAGCCTTAAAGTACATAGGATACCCCCAGGAATAAGAATGGCGACACAATCGACGATCGAGTGGACTGAATCGACATGGAATCCCGTTTCCGGCTGCACGAAGATCAGTACGGGATGCCTGAACTGTTATGCAGAGCGGATGGCCAGACGGTTACAAGCCATGGGGCAAAAGCGATACCAAAACGGTTTCAAGGTTACACTGCATCCGGATGCGCTGGACGAACCCTATCGATGGAAAAAGCCGCGCGTGGTCTTCGTCAATTCCATGAGCGACCTATTTCACGAAGCGATTCCTGTGGAATTTCTCCAAAACGTATTCGCCGTTATGAACGCCAGCCAGAGGCATACCTTCCAGATTTTGACCAAGCGGTCGCAGAGGCTTCGGGAACTGGCCCATTTGCTGGAATGGTCGGATAATATCTGGATGGGAGTAACCGTCGAAAGCGAGGAGTATAGATCTCGAATTGATGACCTGCGGGAGGTGAATTGTGCGGTCCGTTTCCTCTCGCTGGAACCGCTGCTTGGTCCGATGCAGGGGCTAGACCTTGCCGGAATGGACTGGGTGATCGTGGGTGGCGAGTCCGGCCCGGGAGCAAGACCGATGAAAGAGGAGTGGGTGGTCGATATTCAGCAGATGTGTGAAGAACAGGATGTTCCGTTCTTTTTCAAGCAGTGGGGCGGGGTAAATAAGAAAAAGGCCGGTCGGGTCCTGCAGGGCCGCACCTGGGATCAATACCCGAAAGCGATTGAGCAAAGACTGCTGAACGTCTGAATAGGAGGAATACAATGAAGCGACTGTTAGGCTATTTTGTGCGGGGCTTGCTGGTATTCGTACCGGCGGCGTTGACGATTTTTGCCGTAGTCTGGACCTTTACCAAGCTGGATATGCTCTTCCGGGACTTGTTCGGCCTGGACAGGCCCGGCCTGGGGCTGGCTCTGGGGCTTGCAGTCACGTTCGGCCTGATCACCGCCATCGGTATCTTCGCCTCCAATTTTCTCGGCCGGACGCTTTTCAACCTGCTCGACAGCATCCTCAAGCGCGTCCCCCTGATCAAGCTGCTGTACGGTTCGGTCAAGGACTTCATCGAGGCCTTCGCGGGGGAAAAAAAGAGTTTTGACCGTCCGGTCGTTGCCGAGCTGATCCCAGATGGGCCCAAAGCCGTCGGCTTTGTCACACGCGACGATCTTTCTTTCCTCGGCCTGGATGGTCAGGTCGCGGTCTACTTCCCGCAGTCCTACAACTTCGCCGGCTCGGTCCTTGTGCTGCCTGCCGACCGTGTCCGTCAGCTGGAGGTCGACAGCTCCACCGCCATGGCCTTTATTGTCTCCGGCGGCGTTGCAGGTCCGGGCCAGATAGCGAAGAAGGTCCAGAAATTACAGTGAGCCATGAATATCCGAGTCCTTGATGAACAGGCGGTTACGCCGGAGATGGATGAGGCCATCCGCAACACCCTGACTGTCTGCTTTCCCCACAATCAAGACCTTTTCTCAAAGACCCGGCAATGGCGGGGCAACATCCCATTGTTTTCGGTGGTGGCGTGCGACGGGAATTGCATTGCCGCTCATGTCGCTGTAGTGGACCGCACAATTCGTGTGGGGAATGTGCTATTACAAGTGGCCGGTGTAGGAAATGTGTGTGCCCGGCCGGAATATCGTAAAACCGGTCTGATTGATCAGGTGTTGGCCCTCACTGTTGATGAAGCCCGGCAGCGGAAGTTCCCGGTCGGCCTGTTATTCTGCCGGGATTATGTCCGGGCTGTGTACGAGCGAAACGGCTGGAAAATCCTCCCAAACCAGCCCTGCACACGAGTAGAAGGCAATCGGGAAATCCCGGTTGGACCTGACAATCCCCGATTCTGGATCCATCTGAACCAAGACCTGTTTCCTACCGGTCCGATCCATTTACTGGGGGACAAATGGTGAGAACCGTTTGGGGGAATACATATTTGACATGAGATAGGGCAGCGTGTAAAATGCGTTTCAACGATGGAACGGGGCTGGTTAGGCCTGTTTGGATAGACAGAAAGGAAATGCCATGGCAGGTAATGTAGTTGAATTGACCGATGCGGATTTCGATAGGATTCTAAGTGAATCAAGTGGGCCGGTTCTGGTGGATTTCTGGGCTCCATGGTGTGGGCCCTGTAAGATGATTGCCCCGGTAATCGAGGAAATCGCCAATGAATTTCAGGGCAAGGCAACCATCTGCAAGGTCAATACCGACGACCATCGGGAGGCGGCAGTGGAATATCATATTAACGCCATTCCGACCATTATCGTCTTCAAGGACGGCCAGGTGGCCCATCGCTGGACAGGTCTGACCTCCAAGAAGGATATTGCTGCCAAACTGAATGAGTTGATCGAAGCTTAATCTTTGTTTTAAAGCCTTTTAAAGGGATGCCGTGTGCCAATGCGGCATCCCTTTTTTATGCATTAAGCCTTCTTCTTGACAGAAATGCTCCTTTTATGCTAATATTATCTGCTTCGGAGAGAATTTATGTTTTCATGCATTGTTCTGGTGTGAAGGGATAGGCAATATTATGAGGGTGGTCAATCCCCAATCATGGGAAATAGCTGGTTTGTTTAGTTCACGTCATTTCGGAGGGTTTGGCATGAAAGTTTTGTTTTTTCATCTCTTTTTTTTAATCCTTGTGTTTGGATTTAATACGGCCGATGGCGCCATTGGAGACCATGTTTTCTATATTGAAATCACACAGGGAGTTGACTATGAAGATCCTTCCAATTCCTCGGATGATGGATTTGATTTTCGATTGAGTGTCTTGACGGACGCCAGTGTTTATCGGATTGACTTTGTAAGCCCGGCAGGTCAACATTTTGTGATTCCTGATGAGCAGGAAACCAACGATCCCGATACGGGTACATCCACGTACCGTGAATATAACGATGACCAGGGGGCCTGGGAATGGGCTCATGAGCGGGATATCTCCAACATTTCAGGGATAGAGGAATATGGAGATGGATATTATCTCATTACGGTATCTTATTATGCAGGAGGATCCGATCAGACCCCTATCTGGTTCGGGATGCCCGGCAGCGATCAATCACTTCCTCAGCCTACACAAGTTCCACAACCTGTCTCTCCTGCTCCGTATTCCGGCACGAACTCACCGGTGACGTTTTCCTGGGAACCATGCACAGATCAACATGCCAATGCCATATGGGCCAGCCTTGAGAACGAACAGACTGGTGAGGAACTTGATGTAGGAACACCTCTGCCGGTGGATCAGACCTATTGGGGACCCCTACAACTGAGCGATGGCATTTGGGAACTTAACCTTACCTTTGCATATGGATATCTCGGATTGACGAACGATGACGGAATCGAGTATCTGGTGGTTAAGTTCAATGAAATCGACATTCTCTTTACTGTCGGTCGTCCGTGGACCGACTATGAAGTATGGGGCGGCAATACCGACTATACTCAGATGCCGGGTGACTGGTGGGAGTATTATCGCAATCCGCAATGGACGGATTTTGAGCAACTGACCGAGTCGCAGGAGCAATCCGGGCGGTACTACGGGCAATACCAGTATTATCTCGTCCGGGCTTACCGGCCGCTGTTGTTGGATGCCGTGCGTGCTTCGGATAGTACGTACCAGAGCAACTGGCCGTGGCATTGGCATGGCTGGGGTTATAACTTCGAAAACCTCAACGGTTTACCAGACGGAATGTATGCCACGGTAGGGGATTGGATTCTCTTTGAAAATCCGGGCCACTGGCGGTATATCACCCTGATCACCGACCAGAGTTGTCCTACTGCCGATCTGACCGGTGATTGCTTTGTCGATCTAGCCGATCTGGCCCAATTGGCTCAGCAGTGGCTGACGGGCCTGGAAAAGTAGCCTGATAGTGAAGCGGTCCTGATTTATACTGGAGAATCAGATTTGGAATCGTTTTGACAAACGGATTCGGTTTGAACCAGCGGTGTCACTACATCCTGAAGTGTGTATTGATTTAAGTAATCGGTTTGTCCGGCCTCGATGTTCTTCAACAGGTCGCTCGCTCGCTTCTCCTGTGCAAAAGCAGCCTTGGCCAGAGCGGCATGGATATCCGAAAGGCGAACGTTTCCCCCTTCGGTAGCGGGTGCATATCCGATATCCGGTTCGGCTGTCTGAAAAAGCAGGCCGGTAGTTACCAGATGGATCAATACCTTTTCGGTAAAATCAGGAGGCATATCGAAGAAAGCGGCAATCTCACTTGCCCTGACCGGTCCCTGTCGGTTCCGGAACTGATCGAAAATATAAGCCATGATGCGAATGAATGTCGTATCATTGGCTACAAAGTGTTCATCGGCCTTCTTCATTTTGGATAATTCCGCCGCGTCGAGTGTCTTAAGATGCTGCGTAGTATAGGTCAGTTGCAGGCCGAACAGGACGATCAGCCAGGTAATAAAGATCCACATGACTGCCAGCATTACCAGACCCATAACTCCATACAATGCCTTATACGGGATGAATTGAATGATATAGGCGGTAAAGAGGATTTTGGCTACCGTCCAGATCAGAGCGGCAACCGCTGCCCCCCATATGGCCGCACGAATGCTGACGCGGGTATTGGGGATGACAAAATAGAAAAAGGCCAGCATGAACGTGCTGATCAAATACGGCAGGATCGGACGGATATAACGAAAAAGTCCGTCCTGGATGCTGGTTTCAGTCAGATAGTGTGTGCTGGCATAAAAAGCCAATCCAAGGAGCAGTGGACCCAGTGTGAGAAGGCTCCAGTAATTGGCGATCCGGTGAACAAAGCTGCGGTTTTGCGGTGTATGCCAGATCTGGTTGAAGGACCGCTCAATCGTGCTCAGAAGCCCAATCGCGGCCCAGATCACAAAGATCCCGCTGACAAAGGTAATCGCCCCGGTGTCGCTGCGCTGCATGAAGCGCATGACAAGGTGGTCTATTTGGTCGGTGAGCTTGACGGTTTTGGCTTCTTCCTGGCTACCTTCCTCCGGCTCAACGGGATATTCGATGGTATCCAATTGGGCATGTTTGTACAGGAACTGGCGAACATTCTGGCCGGTTTCCTGATAGGCCGGGAACGACTGGAAGACCATGAGCATAACGATGGCTAGGGGAACAATACCAAAGATGGTATGATAGGCCAATGCTGCGGCCTGGGTGCCGGAACGATTTTGCTTCAAAAGGCCCCAGCAATGCCGCCAAAGCCGAAGCTGGAAGACCGCAAACCGAGTCCAGCGTCCGAGTTGATCGGTCGGTTTGGTCAGCAATTCCTTGAGCATACATCCTTGACCTTAATTAGACACGTTTATGGTACATCGGCCAAGTCGGATTGCAACTTAAACCCTTGCCGATGCGACCGATAAAATCGAAATTTACAGTCTCATTCTGCTTTCGAGCATTTTCTCACTTGAGTAGATCGCCCAAGTCGATTCCCAACTTTTGCTGAAGAAGTTTTCGACCAAGTTCTTCAATCAGGCGGTCCATGCGAATTTGAGGAGCATTTAACGGGCCCTCCAGAGCCAATTCGATCCGATTACCTAGGTCCTCACCGACTCTTATCGTTCGTAAGCGAAAGTTTGACGTGTCGATTTGGTAGGGCAATTTCGCTTTGAGGTCCATGGTTTTATTCAATCCAATGGAGCCGGAAAAACCAACCGGATATTTGTCGAGGTGCATTTCCATGGATTCATAACCGAGCCGTTCGTTTTCCAGAGTAAATTTCGTAGGAAGTAGCTTGGCCGGCACAGAATCAGGTGTTTCTGCTTCAGCTAAAATATCGCGTAGCAAGCCCAGCGATTGCAATCTGACATCATCCATCTGAATGGTTCCAGATAGAAGAAGTTTATCCTGGTGGTCAGGCTGTAAAGGAATTGCCAGACGATCACACTGGAAATCGACCGTGCCAATCATATTCCCCTGATCAACAAAGATCGGATTGAGATACATCAGCATCTCACGTCCCATCTGTTCGTTGACTTGCAGGTTTTGGACCAGATGTACGGGTTTATCGGCATACAGGATGCGAGGCTCGGATGTCAGATCTATATGCCCCTGGAATGAAACTATTCCGGTGTTGGCTTTGGCCTGCGGGATCGAGATGTGCAGCATGCCGTCAGCCATTTTAAGATCGGCATCGCCTGAGGTAAAATGCAGCCCTTTATATTTTGTTCCATCCAGTTTTAAGCTAGTTTGAGCGATAAGATTCTGCATAAATTGCTCAGGCTTGTCCTTGGGATATTCACTTTCAAAAGACAGGCTTGTCGTGCGCTTTCCCGACAACTCCAGTTGTGGCGGCATTGTTTTTCCTGCCAGTGAGGTAACGGCTTCCAGATCATATTCTGCGTCCAACTGTCCCTGAACCTTGCGTTTACCATCCGTGTTAGACGCCAGGAACCGTCCCTTGGTAATGGAGATCGTCGAATCGCCCTGCACCCCATGCAGATTCAAATCATGGATGTTGATGCCTTTTATCCTGCTGTCGAAAGACGCTCTGGCCGTCAGTGTGATTTTGTCCTGGATAAACGGTGTTTGCTCTGATTGGATGAGCTTGAAATTGTCTACCACGCCCTCTGTTACATCTAGGTTGTACACTCCCTCTTTCATATCTGCCTGTATATTACCCTGTGCTTTACCTGCCAACTGAAGGGGTTCAGGCAATGGCTTAAACAAGTCAATAAATGGCAATGCTTTGGCCAGGTCCACCGTGCCGCTTGTCGGGAGGGTAAACGAAACACCTTCCTTGCCATACGAGAGTTTGCCACTGGACACCTGCACAGTGGCCGGAGTGCTGGTGAGGCCGGCCGATGTGATTTGAATTACCTGGTTCTTTGTGTCCATTCGGGCGACAAGATTGATCACGGCGTTTTCCGGATCCGTCTTTATTTCGGATTTAGACAGCGCCATCTGCTTTACTTCCGCCTTGCCGGAAATGTCAATACCTTCTTCGATAAACCGAGCTTTTCCAGCGGCATTGAGATTGCCTTCAGCCGATATTGGGCCCAGATCGACAAATGGCGAGAGAAAAGCCTGGCTCTGGGCAAGGTCTGCTGTAAGGGAATAATCAAGTTCGTCGGCGCTGCCTTTGCCTTGCAACGCAAAGAAGGAGGATTGTACCTGCAATGCATCAATTCGATATTGGTCCCCTTTCCGAGTAATATCGGTGTTGAGGATTACTGGTTCGGTCAAAGATAATTCCTTGCCTTTTGCCGTACTTCGGAAGTTGGCGATATCGGCTTTGGCGATGAGTTTCTCGGCTCTGCCCTGATTCAGTTCGATGTCTAGGTTGGCATTGACGGTTCCGTTGGCATCGACTTGTTTGCCGAACAGCGTCATCAATGGCTGAAGAGATTCCAATTCAAGCTTGTCGATTTGTATGTTTACCTGTCCGCTGGTGTCTTTCAGGCTCCATCCTTCCGATTTATCAACCTTGACTTTTCCATCGGCTGCAATCCGGGAGGAACGTCCGTTCTCCATAACAGTGGCGACCAACTGGAAGCTGGATTCCTTGCCCGGCGTCTTCAAAGCAAATTTTGAATTGATATCGCCAAATGTGACCGATTGCGTTTGTCCAGTGTCCTTTTCAACAAGAATAGAAACTTGTCCGTCTGTGACGTTCAGATCAAAACCTCCGGTTCCAATGGGCAGGGTAACCGGTACTGGGACTGCCCCGGAAGTATCTGGTGATGTCGATTTTTCCTGTGATGGGGAAGGCATAAGATGGAATTCGGCCTTGGGAGTCTCCAGAGTCGTTTTGGTCAGGGCCACTCGTCCCAGTAGTAAAGCTGAGTAAATCGGTTTGATCATAAGACGTTGCACGCTGACATTTGTTTTGCCGGTCTGATCGGCGAAGTGCAATCCCGACAGTGTGATCCCGTTAAACCAACTCATGGAAAGTGCATCCGCATCGACTCTGGCATCGAGGGCGTTCCCGACTTTTCCAAGAACGAATCGTTTGCCTATCGAGCTGGAAATCAATATTGGGATTAAGAAGAACAACAACAATAGGGTTCCGGAAATACATCCTGTCGCGACAAAAAAGCGTCGTGCCCATTTGTGCTTTCGACCTGCAGTCGCCGTTTGCGGAGTGTTTCGCGCTTCCATGTGCCTGCCCCCCTTTATGTATCAGTTTGGGACCTGTCAAAATAGAAAGCCGGGCGTCTATCTCCACCCGGCCTGATCTTCACTTCAAGAAGACTGCTTTCAGATTGATTCTGTCCGATCCGATTCTTGCCACTAATTTTCCATAATTTCTTTGCTTTTGGCCTTGATCATATCTTCGACATTATTGGTGAAATCTTTGGTGATATTATCCATGTCCTTTTTGCCTTTGTCGCGTTCATCCTCGCTGATCAGCTTCTTCTTTTCTTCGTCGTCAAGGTCTTTATTGGCATCACGTCGAATATTACGAATGCTGACCTTGGTCTGTTCTCCCATCTGTTTGATCTGTGAGACGATCTGAGTTCGTCGTTCCTCGCTCAAGGGAGGGATATTGAGTCGAATGACCTTTCCGTCTAGGATCGGCGCCAGGCTCAGATCGCTGGTTTTGATGGCTTTTTCGATATCTTTCAGGGCCGCGGGATCAAAAGGCTTGATGAGGATCATGGTCGCATCCGGTGCCGCCAGAGTAGCCAACTGGTTGAGGGGAGTGGGTGTTCCGTAATATTCAACACGAAGGTTTTCCACCAGTCCGGTAGAGGCTCGCCCCGTCCGAACTGAACGAAGCTCACCCTGTAGATGATCCATCGCTTTTTGCATGTTTTGTCGATGGGTATCGATAAGTTTTTTAATTGGCATATCCAACTCCATCCAAAATCGAAAAATGTTCAACCGGCGACTGCCGAATAAATCGATCCTTGGCTCAGGCGTCCGGCCCCACCATCGTGCCGATGGATTCGCCGGTCAGAGCTTTTTCCAGATTGCCTTTTTTGAAAATATTCAGAACAATGACCGGGATATTATTATCGCGACACAGACTGACTGCCGCCGGGTCCATCACTTTCAAATTCCGCGCCAATACATCGCCGTAGCTAATCTTAGTAATCAATTGAGCGGACGGATCTTTCATCGGATCGGCGGTAAAAACACCGTCGACCTTGGTTGCCTTGATCATCAGGTCAGCATCCAGTTCGGCTGCCCGCAGGGCTGCACAGGTATCCGTCGTGAAGAACGGATTACCGGTTCCTCCCGCAAGAATCACCACACGACCCGTATCCAGGTGGAAAAGGGCCTTGCGGCGGACAAACCGCTCGCACAGGGCAACGACTTCAATTGCGCTCAGCACACTGGTGGGTTGCCCCATTTTTTCCAGCGTCTCCTGCAAGGCGCAGGCATTGATCACGGTTGCAAGCATGCCCATGTAGTCGGCCGTATTCCGAGGAATGTGGCTGATTTTGGCAAACTGCTCGCCGCGGAGAAAGTTGCCTCCACCAACGACAATAGCAACCTGTGGACCGAGCTTGCTGATGCGAATGATCCGATCGGCGATCGCCTCGATAGCCTGGCCTTCGATCCCGAAACCACCCGGTTGACAAAGACTCTCGCCCGAAAGCTTGAGCAACACTCGATTGTATCTGGCCTCGGCCATATTCGTCCTTGCTTATGGTCAAAAAAAACGGCATCGACGTTTCCGCCGATGCCGCATTATACCGTTGTGTCAACCGATTTCAAATCGGACAAACCGTTTTATTTTCGCCTGGCCTCCTGCGGCTTTGGCTGCCTCATTAAGGGCCTGTCCCACGGTCTTGCTGTCGTCCTTGACAAACGACTGTTCCACGAGGCAATTGTCCTTCAGGAACTTGGCAACCTTGCCGTCGACAATTTTTTCGATAATATTTTCCGGCTTGTTTTTTACTTGCTCGCGGGCAATCGTGCGTTCCTTTTTCAGCACATCGGGATCAACTCCCTCTTTGTCCACAGCGACCGGATTCATCGCGGTAACATGCATGGCGATATCGTTACCGACCGACTTCACTGCTTTGGAAACATCGTCGGAAGTACATTCGATTTCCACCATGACTCCAAGCTTGTTATTGAAATGGACATAGGTGGCGACGATGCCCGCCCCGGGTAACGTGAAACGCTTATAGTCGCCCACTTCGGTTTTTTCGCCGGTTTTGCTGACCGTATCAGTAATATGTTCGGAAAAAGGCTTCCCGTCAACAGTTGTCGAAAGAACCACATCGGCCCCCTCTTCGGCATTGCAGGTTAAAATACATCGGGCCATCTTGTCGGCAAGAGATATGAAATCATCACTCTTGGAGACAAAGTCTGTTTCGCAGCATAACGTCGCCATGGCGGCGGTCTTTCCGTCCTGGCTCTTGCAACAAACCACACGTCCCTCGGTGGTGTCGCGCCCCGCTCGTTTTTCCATGGTTGCCAGGCCCTTCTTGCGAAGCATCTCCATGGCCTTATCCAGATCGCCGTCGGTTTCCGCCAGCGCTTTTTTGCAATCCATCATGCCTTGTCCGCTCATCTTGCGAAGCTTCATTACTAAAGCCGCCGAGATATCCGCCATTGTTACAAACTCCTGATCTTTCGGGTTTTATCTGCTTAATCCATATTCCTCTAAACCGACAAGGGACACGGTTGTACATCGCTATCATCGACTTCTCGAACATGATTGCCGGCCCGGTTTGGATATTTCTTTACTGGGCGGCGGCTTCCTGTGACGAATCGGTATTGCTGATCTCTGCTGTCGCCGCCTCCGTTTCTGTCTCAGGCTCGGATTCGTTCGTATCTATCTCAGCCGACGATTCCGCGGGAACCGGTTGAACCGGTTCGCTGGTGGCCGGACGAGGTTCATCCGTGGCACTGGCCAGCGCCCGTCGACGAGAGCGTCCTCGCAAGGGCCCCGGCCCTGCCGTAGCGGGCCTGACCATAGTCTTGGCGATAGTGATCGATTCGGCCAGTTCCTGGAGCAGAATTTCAATAGCCTTGAGAGAATCGTCATTGGCCGGAATCGCCACGTCCACTGTATCCGGGTCAGAATCCGTATCCAGGATGGCGATGGTGGGAATGTTCAGCTTACGGGCTTCTCGCAGTGCGATGTATTCCTTGCGTGCATCCACAACGACCATGACGCCGGGCAGGCGATTCATCTTGCGAACTCCGTCCAGGTTCGTGCAGATCTTGCGCATCTCACGTTTTAGCCGGGAAGCCTGCTTTTTGCTTTCGGCTTCCATACTGCCGTCGGCTTCCATGGCTTCCAACTCTTCGAGCCGGGCCAGCCGGGAACGGACAGTGCGAAAGTTGGTCAGCATTCCGCCTAGCCAGCGTTCGGCAATAAAATGCATGCCACACTTGCGAGCGGCCTTTTGGACCGCCTCCTGCGCCTGACGCTTGGTCCCTACAAAAACCACATCTTTACCGGAAGAAACCACTTCGGTGAGGAGCTTTTTGGCGATCAGCAGCCCCTTCAATGTTTCCTTCACGTTGATAATATGGATCTTGCTG
>JAFGPC010000214.1 GCA_016926155.1 Sedimentisphaerales bacterium | reverse complement strand
GGTGATGGGACTTGAACCCACGACATTCACGTTGGCAACGTGACGCTCTACCACTGAGCTACACCCGCGAACAGGCGTATTGTAGCCAATCGACGCCCTCCTGCAAAGCCTTTTTTGCCCAATTTTTGGAAGGACCGCTTTACTTTCAGCGATTTTTTATCTGTAATAAAACCATAACGAACGGAGGATACTCTTGGGATTTAAGACAATGGGGATCAAGGAATCATAAATGGGCACAAACGAATATAGATTAGAACCCGCATATGATTTTATTACGAATAAATCAAGTGTACTGCTCCGCCAAGACCAAGTAGAAATATGCATTGATGGAAATAATTATACTGGCGAAGGAGATATTCGTTTAGACCTTTTACCAAGAGCTAATATCCGTATTTATGGAACATTTCATGATGTATCTGCCCAAGACCCGATAAAGGTTGATTTAAATAAAGAAGTGGTCCCCACATTTACACTTAATGGTCGCCAGATTGAAGGATTCATGGTTAACAGCACACTTTGTGTCAGTAATGATCCGCAAACATGGAGTATCATATGGAGCCCGAATTCTGAACCAATCAACGGACTTGGAGACGAATCAACACAAATATCTCGAGTCGTATTTCACTTGTTCAATTTCGTTGACCTATTCGGGACTAATCGTTCTAGCGAACAAAATGGCACATCATCTCATGCCATCGAACATGTGGATTTGGATTGTGATAAATGGAAGGTTGAATTAAAGTCGTTGATATCAACACGAGAGAATTTCAAATTGCTGAAAGCTGAAGGCGGATACCACCTAACGCATATCGGATGCATTGAAAAGGAAGACGGCACTTCGTTTTCCGGCAATGACGCAAACGAATATCTGGGAGCGATACGTTTTTTCTTATCCTTTGCCAAAGGTAGTTGGTGTGACCCAGTATGTGCCGTAGGATTTGATGCATCAGGCAATCGTGTTTGGGAATCATGGTCTTCACCAAGAGATCCTTGGTTTAAACCTTTATCATGGTTTGATCCCCATAACGCTTCTCAGTTGGTTACATTGTTTCCTGGCTTTATGAAAAAATGGGCAAATGAGGACTGGCGTGAAGCTCTGTGCGAAATCATTTACTGGTATATGAACGCAAATTACTCACGAGGGATAACATATGCAGATACAGGGATTATTTTAACCCAAGCAGCAATCGAAAGGCTTTCCTATGAATTTTCAGTAAAGGATAAGCAACTCATTTCAATGGATGGTTTTAAAAATAAGAATCTTTGGGCGTCGGACAAATTCCGTTTATTATTTTCCTCTTTGAATATTCCTTTGGACATACCTTCTGAGACACCAGAACTTTTAGCATGTAAAAGTAAAATGAATTGGCTTGATGCCCCCCATGCTCTTACGGAAATAAGAAACTCTCTGATTCACCCTGAGCATAAGAAACGTGACCAATTCAGCACTGCTTATTATGAAGCATGGAACCTAGGATTATGGTTTCTTGAGATGGGAATTCTGGCTATTTGTGGTTACTCCGGTACATATGGCAACAGGCTTAAACGGCGACACATAGGACAAATCGAAAATGTACCGTGGGCATAAAACAAGAAGAGTCAAATGGATATAGACCCGTTTTAGGTAACAAAGAAGGGATACAAGTCCTTCTTCGATAAAGAGGTAGAAGTATCAAGGAAATAGACAGACTAACAAGTGCGTACATACGTATCGTTCTACTTTCACTTTCGAAATTCTGCGATGAAATCGTAGTCATGAGAAGTAGCCAACAGTGGAACATACAATTCTCGCATCAAGGGGACGCTGCGCCTGATGAGATCCTGAAACTTACATACTACAAGCAGAGAGCAAAATTGGCACGCTTCTTCATGTGCTTCGTCGTGAAATGCGTCTGAATCATAAACTTCCTGCAATGACTTTAATCCGGTCAAAGTCATACATGGGTAATGTTCCGAATCCCAATCCGACAACCAATCGTAATCTTCGTGCCCCCCGTATTCACTATATGCGAACAACTCAAAATACCATCTGTCTGGATTGATATCGAAGCCGTTAGTCTCCGTGTACACCGCACCAATCTTGAACTTGGCTTTCTGTGCTTTTAGAAAATTGTCAAAATATTCAGCCACGTCCACAGGCCGATTAGTAAATTCGAGGCCTAGAATCAGGTGAAATGGGCTTTCTGGAAGAGACCGTAAAATTCCAGAAACGCGAGAGATAACTGTTTCAATGTCCCCATTGACTATTTTTGGTGTTAACTCCTCAGCTATTTCAAACCAATCCATTATTATATCCTCTCATTGAAGATGTTCGACCATCTATGTATATCCTGTTTGTTATACCAAACGAAAAATAGGAATAATAATGAAAAACCGGGATCTGTGGTTCAATTGAAAACCAATCATTATTGTTTTCCCGGGAAAGGGATACCATGGCGGTCTAAAACTGGAAATAGACAAACTCGATCTTATCGAAAACTCCGAAAAATACGATGGCATAAAAACACACGGCATAACATATATATCGCAAAACGGTACTTTCGCGGACATATTCCTTACTAAGCAGGCCTTCGGATGCGATACAATCCACACAAAACAGGACCCCTATCGATCCCAGTGCGACCATCATTTCAAAACGCGGCAGGCCAAGGGTCCAGAGATCGGCCACTCTGAAACCGCCAAAATCGAACAAATGCCCGACAATATAAAACGCATCCGACAGAGACCGAGCTCTGAAAAAGATCCATCCCACGGCAACCAGTACGAACACAAACAGGATTTTCCAAACCTCATGAAGTCGAGGAATCTGATCAAGCCGCAATATCCCGGACAGTCGCTTTCGCCATGATTGGGTGGCACTGCCAAGAAGCAGGTATACGCCATGCAAAAGCCCCCACACCACAAACGTCCAATTTGCACCGTGCCATAAACCGCTCACCGCAAAGACCACCAGAATATTACAGTACCACCTGCGTTTTGAGACACGACTGCCCCCCAGGGGAATATAAAGATAATCCCGGAACCACGTTGACAGGGAGATATGCCAGCGTTGCCAGAATTCCGAAATCGTGCGGGAGAAATACGGCTGGCGAAAATTAATCATCAGGTCATACCCAAGAATCTTCGCAATGCCTATGGCGATGTCCGAATATCCGGAAAAATCACAATAGATCTGAATCGTAAAAAAAAACGTTGCCAGTATTAATATCATGCCGGAATATGATTGAGGCGAGCCGTATACCGAGTCCACCACAATGGAAATCAGGTCTGCGACGACCATTTTTTTGAAAAGCCCCCACATCGCCAATTCTGCCCCCTGCCTTATATTGGAATATTCGAATCTCTTTTGTTCCCTGAACTGAGGCAACAGCCTGTGAGAGCGTTCTATGGGACCGGCGACCAGTTGAGGAAAAAACGCAACATACACGGCAAAGAGACCAAGGTGCTTTTCCGGAAGGGTTTTACGGCGGTATACATCGATGGTATAGCTGAGGACCTGGAATGTATAAAACGAAATTCCAACAGGCAGGAGAATATTCAAATGGGGGATGGTCGCGGATACATCAAACTGGTCCAGGAAAAACTGAATATTCGCTCCGAAGAAATTGGCATACTTGAAAAAAAACAGAATTCCCAGATTCGAACAGAGACTGATGCAAAGGTATATTTTTCGGGAAACATTATTGTCTGTTCGTCCCATCAAAATACCGGTGCCGTATGCGATCAGGGTCGAAACAAGAATCAGCACCAGGTATTCGGCCTTCCAGCACATATAAAAGTAATAACTGGAGCCAAGAAGTAAAATCCATCGGAAGCGATCCGGCAGTAAAAAATAGAGCGTAACAACGATGATAAAGAAAAATAAAAACTCAAACGAGTTAAATAACATTCACAACCTCTTTGTTTTTCACGCCCTTTGTAGAGACTGCCTGTTGCCAACAAATAGTCATTCTGAAAAGATAACCTCTTTACAAAGGGCGCTGATCTTTTGCGTATAAAGTCTTGCCCCTTCCGGATTGGCATGGATTGGATCCGAGAAATACGGATTGGCTAATATATAATATTCGGGCCCAAGCACCTTAATCCATGGATGCGCTGTAAACAATTCGGCATTGGGATTCTCACCCTGACATTTCGCGTAGGAACCCTCCCTGAGATATGTCGGAATAATGTAGAATTTCATATTATACTTTTTATGGAACTCGTTTAGTTTTTTAAAAACATAACTTTTTGTATCAAAGGATCTGCGATAAACAAGATCGGGGTTGTCCCCCTGAAGCCTGAATCCATCCGGAAGACGGTCATCGGGAAAATGACTCTGTCCTTCGATGAAATAATAACCACGCGCCGCCAGCATACGTTCCACACTCTCTTTTCCGTGACGGTAATATTCAGCAACTCCCCCTCGGGACCGGGACCGTAATAAAAACAGTGTCAGGTTCCTGGGCAGGTGTCGAAAAGGGAACAACTCCTCTATTATCCTGCCGTCTTTGCTTGGTCCATGATCCGCAGGTTCATCGAGTCGGTCCGACCAACCGGACGTCAACAAAACATGCGTGGGAATCTGATTGTTTTCAACAAGAAAATCCAATGCAAACAGAAATTGTTCTTCCTGCGGCAGAGCTAGATTATAAGAGCGGACATGGTCATTTTCCGCATCAAACAACGAGGGAACAAATCCCGAAAGGATCATACTGTTTCCAAACACCACAACCTTGTACCTGGTGTTTTCACTGAATCGTATCGAAGGGCACAATGTTTCGATCTTCGATGAGTAAATAACCTCATGTCCCGCCCTTATATAAGGCAATTGAATATGAACAAAGTAGAACAAAATCCAAAGCAAACCCAGCAGTAAAACCATTTTAACGCCTGAAATCCACAAGCGTTTAACGTCTGAATCGGGAATATTTTTCATCCAGGCTTCCTGCTCAGCAATATTGCACCATATAAATCCCTCTCCGGTTGCCTTACACGGTCAGTCGGCTATAAAACCGAATTACCAGTTATGAGATGATATGAAATTACCCTTCCCGATGCAACCTATATAATCGCGTCTGTATTCCCTGCACTCCAATCTCCTCCGCCTGTATTTATCAATGTTGGTGAACATTTTCGGGGGGATATCCATAGAGTATAATGAAACATATGATGGACAAGGATAAAACACAATCCGGATTGGGGGCGGAATTGCCCGAATATCTCAACCGTGTGGAGGTGCAGCGGTACAGGCTTGCCGATGACGGGACGTTTCCAAACAATTCCATCCTGCCGCTTCTGGTGTATCCGGCAGTGGTCCGGCCGTATGGGGATAATGTGGCCGGATTGTTCGAGTCGCTTTTTATCGGCAACGGCTGGGACGGCAACTGGGTCAACGGGATCTATGATTTTCATCACTATCACAGCCGGGCCCATGAGGTACTGGGGGTTTTTTCGGGCTCGGCGCAGGTCCAGCTCGGTGGGCCCAACGGGTTCGTAACGGAAGTGCACGCCGGCGATGTGGTCGTGATCCCGGCGGGTGTGGCCCATAAGAACCTGGGATCGTCGCGGGATTTCGGCGTAGTGGGCGGATATCCGAACCGGCAGCGGCCGGATATGTGCTACGGCCGGAGCGGGGATCGGCCGGCGGTGGATGAGCGGATCGCAGTGGTTGGCCTTCCTGCAACCGATCCGGTCTATGGCGAGAACGGCCCGCTGGTCCAAATCTGGCAAAAACCGGATTAACGGCAATCCATCCTTCATTTGAACCGTCTATGGCAGGAGTGTGAACTATAAATCAAAGAAAATCGGAGAGGCAAATGAGCAGATTGAATCAGGTACTTTCAGCATCAGGTATTTTTTTATGTGTGAGTTTATCAGTACAGGCCGCCGAATGGCCTCAGTGGCGCGGGCCGAATCTGAACGGTTCGACCACGGCGAAGAACCTGCCTGCGACGATTGAACCGGAGAAAAACATCCTCTGGTCGGCTCCCCTGCCCGGACCGGGCTTTTCCACACCTGTGATTGTCAATCAGCGAGTTTTCCTGACCTCACAGGATACCGGCAGCAATGAATACCTGGCGCTGTGTATCGACACCGAAACGGGAAAGATCCTGTGGCAAAAAGCGATCGGAAGCGACAAGCGGATGGTCCCGCGAAATCTGATGGCGACACCCTCGCCGGTAACCGATGGGAAAAGCGTATGGTTTTTGTTCGGCAACGGGGACCTGACAGCGATGGATATCGCGGGTAATCCGCTCTGGAAGCGAAATCTGGAAGAGGAGTATGATATCCTGAGTCTTAAATACGGTTATAGTTCCAGCCCTTTGCTGTATGAGGGCAGGCTGTATATCCCGGTCCTGCGCCGCTACGATGCCTATCGGGCGCCGATGAACAAGACGCCGAACGACTCGTTTCTATTGTGCGTGGAAGCCGCTACAGGGAAGAATATCTTCAAACAATTGCGTCCGACCGACGCTCTGGAAGAATCGCAGGATGCATACAGTACTCCGATCCCGTTCGATAATGCCGGGCGGAAGGAAATCCTCGTGATCGGCGCCGATTACGTCACCAGCCATGATCCGCTGACGGGTCGGGAATTGTGGCGGTACGATTACGCCACGAAAAAAAGCGTCCGCTGGCGCCATATCCCTTCCGTGGTGTGCGGTGAAGGGCTTATTTTCGGAGTACGCAGCCGGGGCTCAGGTCTTTTCGCCATACGGCCGCAGGGCCGGGGATTACTGAAAGACAGTACGGCATGGACATTTGACGGGCCCACACCGGACAGCCCGACACCGCTGTATGATAAAGGTCTGCTTTATGTACCCAGCGGCCGGCGGGAGTTTACCTGTCTGGATGCAAAGACCGGACAGCAGAAATGGCAGGGCCGGGTGGATACGCGGTCGCCGTTTTATGCATCCATTACAGGAGCCGATGACAAGCTTTACACCATCAGTGAAAATGGGGAATTTTACTGTTTCCAAGCGGGCGGCGAGGAATTCAAGATATTGGGGCAGTATGATTTCGGAGAAAAGCCTTCGATTTCATCGATTGCCGTAGCGTACGACCGACTCTTTATCCGGACGGGGAAAAAACTATATTGCATTGGCCGGTAAATCCGTATAATACGTCGGATGGAAAACAGAATCGGATGGAACCGGATGCGGGGGTGAATGGGGTGCATGTATTGCAGACCACAGAAGTGGATTCCTGCAGTCGTGTTGAGGTTCCAACTGCTGTTCCGACCGATGCTGAGTAAAATCGTTACTGATAACTCGACTGGAGAAACCCATGAAGATTACACGAACATTCCGTATCCTGCTACTGCTGGCCTGTATTGTTTTGACTTGTTCATCCTGCCGTAAGGACAAGGGCACGGAGACGACGCCCCAGAAACCTGATGAGAGCACAAAGGAATCCAAGACCCCGGATACGTCCGATGAAACGACATCCAAACAAAATGAGTCAACGGAACCATCTGCAACCCGACAACCTGTTGACAAACCGGTGAAGCCAGCCCCTCCAATCCCGGCCAAACCCGTACAGATTGCGGATAATGAATGGACAATGAATTTTGCCGCCGCCAAACTTAAAGCCACCGCGGAAAAAAAGGATCTCTTGATAAACTTTTCCGGTTCGGACTGGTGCGGCTGGTGCATTCGGCTGGATGGAGAGGTCTTCAGCAAGGACGCCTTTAAGCGCGAAGCGGGAAAGAGCTTTGTCATGGTCACATTGGATTATCCGAATGACAAATCCAAGCTCAGCGAAGAGGTACAAAAACAGAATGCCGCGTTACGGGATGTATATCCGATCCCTGGTTTTCCGACGGTATTTCTGACCGACGCCAAGGGCAGGCCGTATGCCCAGACAGGATATCAGGAAGGCGGTGCGGAAGCTTATTTGCAGCATCTCAAGGAGCTTAAGGCGACGGGAGACAAGATCGAGGAGCTTCTGGTGCAGGCCGAAAAGGCAACCGACAATCTGGAAAAAGTGAAGCTGCTGGATCAGGCGATGCAGTTGCTGCCTTCTTCATTTTTAAGTCAATATTATTCAGAGATGGTCGACCAGATTATATCGCTCGATCCGGAGAACAAAGCCGGGCTCAAGGATAAGTATCTGTTCATGAAACAATTCGGCGAAGTGGAAGCGGCCCTGGAAAAACAGGATTTTGCAAAGGCGCTGAGTACGATCGACGCAATGCTTTCGACGTTTAAGCCCACCGGTCAACAAGCCCAGGAGTTGAATTTTGCCCGGGCCCATGCCCTGCATTATCTGCAGCGCCTTGACGAGGAACGCAAGGCCCTGGAAGCGGCCTTGGCCGCCGCGCCCGACAGTGAGATGGCGCCTATGATTCAGCGTACCCTACAGGTGAACTTTCCCCCGCCTCCCGCTCTGGCCATCCCCGCCAAGGTGACAACGACGATGAAGACGTACCAGAATTATCTTCCCGAGAGGGCTTTTGACGGCGATACGAACACGACCTATTTCTGGTCGGCGGGTGGGCCCAAGACCGGGGATACGTTTACGATCACACTGGACGAGGCCAAGCCGTATCAATCGATCTGGGTCTATACCGGCGTGGCTGAACTGCCGCAGGATCATTTGTATAAGGGCGTACTGGAAGTGTCCGGCAACGGAACGACGTTTGAAGAGGTGGCAACCTTTGAAAACGGAGTCGCTGAGGCCCAATTGAATAACAAGGTGGTCAAGGCCATCCAAATCCGCTGCACGGAAGACCAGGTGCGCTGGCTGGTTCTCCGCGAAGTGGTCCTGAAATAATACCCCAATGCCGTTACCGATGCTGAACTCATCCTGTACTTTCTGCAGAGTCGGGAAAGCGGAATTAATGTATAATTTAACAGACCGTGACGACCAAGCCCTCGGTATTGATATCGTAATCAAAAAATCGGGCGCGTTCGTTCGGGGGCTCAGCCAATAGTATATTCCGCACCTTTAGCACATCTCCGGGACTCCTACAGACCATCAGTAGAAAACCGCCACCTCCGGCGCCGAGTAGCTTGGCCCCCCAGATGTGCGAATGGATCCGCTGCAGGATGGCATCGATCTGCGGATTGGTCGAATTTGGGTCCAGCTCGATATTGTATCGCCAGACGGTATCGATCAGTCGCCCGAACCGCTCGTGGTCCTTTTTCGAAATGGCGTTGGCCACTTCGACAGCGGTCGATTGAATCTGCGAGAGGGTAAACAGGGCATGGCGATCCCGATCCAGATAGCGCCCGACGACTTGGGCCAGGATATTCTTGGCCAGCCGGGTGATGCCGGTGTAATACAAGAGCGTCCGTCCGCCGTTACGGGCCGGATCGATCACATCGGCGGGCAAAAAATGGATCATCGGATCGGGCGTCAGGCCGGGCTGGGTGCTGCTGATTTTACATCCGGCGACGACGCCGCCGATCTGGTCCTGCCAGCCGCCACCAGTGGTCAAGGCCTGCTCCAGCCGGAGGACGGCATGAAACAGCTCGCGCTGGGTCAACTGACGGCCCATCATCCGCTGCAGGAGAGCCACAAGTACGGCTCCCATAATGCTTGATGTACCCAGGCCGCTTCCCTTGGGAATTGCTGCCAGGGTTGTCAGTTCGATTCCACCGCCAAACCGATCCAGAATCTCTGATAGCGTATTAGCTCCGCTCCAATCGGCGACTTCCAAAGAAAAGCCCGACAAGGCAATCGCTGCCTTGGCCAGGGCAAACTCGCTTTCCGGATGCCGATAGTCCATCAACCCATCCAAGGTATCCACCTCGATCCGCGTTCCCAGATCGATAGAGGTGATGCGAATCACCGGTTCGCGAATGACACGTCCGTAGGCCTGGATTGGCGGTTGACCGTTCAGATTTACGGCGACATTAACGACCTGACCGCCACGTTCCAAGCTGTACGGCGGTGTATCGGTCCAACCGCCGCCGGTATCGAAACGCGCCGGTGCCCGGGCCCAGACGATCTCGTCGCATCGCAGGACGCTGGTGGGATGCGGACCTCTATCCTGCCGGCTCTGGATAATCGTCCGCTCAAATGAACGAAACGAGATCATCCTAGCCCGATCACACCAATCCTGCAAATCCCCATTGTCCATGGCAAGTTTTATGGATGTAAGCCATTGCTGGTCCCTTTCTCCAAGGCGTTCATACAATTTTTTTAAAATCCCCTGTCCCTCCGCTTCCCCATCTCTAAATCGCCCTTCCATCGCTCCGGCCAGCGTGTGAATCACCCGAGGAAAAACCAGTGAATCAATTCCGGATGATCCGGAATCGAAAAACCACCGCATCTCGGAGATCAGGGACACGATCCAGGCCAACGGATCGGAAACGGTCCACAGCACATGTTCCAGTTCCTTCGCAGAAAAACGACTGTGGCGGTGGAATAAGGTACGCAGCGAGCTCTGCATCCTCGATGCCCGACAGATGTATCGCCGGCGGTAAAAATCCTCATGCCGCACAAGTAATGCCATTTCTTCCATCGAATATCGATCTGCATTTTTCCAAGTAGAGAGCTGCTCAGCATCCGCCCGATCAGGAGAAAACATCCAAAGCCAATCCGCGCATTCTACTGCTCGATAGACAACGGGAAACAACATCGCATCCCAGAGCGTACGCTTGTCCAGGCAGTTGGCATTATCCCATATCTGCCCAGGATCCACACCTGCTTTTTCAATCCACTCAGATAGAGGAAGATTACAAAATGTCGCTCCTTCCTGCAGGGTATCCTTAAACTGATCCGTTATGCCGTAGACTCGCACAAAATGGACTTTTTCGCCCTGCCGGTTGACACCTGCGATACAATCCAGACACGCCCCTTTGGGAAGAGTAACTGGTCGGTCGATGGTAGCACCGACGACAAGGTTTTGTCCTTCCAGAACCAGATCCGAGTTGATTCGGCAGCCCTCAACCCAACTGTAATGCCCCCCGATCGTTGCCGCTGATGAAATTTCATTGTTAATTTCAAGACAGGTGTCATATCCTAAAGGGCCGGTGTCAAAACGCAACAAAGAATAGCCACTTCCAACGACTTCCTGGCTGGTTCCAAAATGCAGAAAATCGCAACGTGAGAGGGTATTCACATGAAATGGAATGGATCGACAAGCTCGAAAAATCGCCTCCAACAGAATCGGCTCCCATCGGCTGCCGCTGGAGTGAACCGCCTTGATATACTCCTGCAAGGTCGTTCGGGTGCCCAGTGCACAACACAGTTCGCGGTAGATATCCAGCCCATATTCCATCACCGCCCGGCCCAGTTCTCCCACAAAAGACGGGCTGTCTCCTTTTCGTGTCTGTTCTGTAAATAAATCCAGCAATCGGATGATTACATTGGCATCAAAACACAATACGCCCAAATCCAGCGTAGATTGACCGAAGGCATTCATGGCCTCCCACTTTTTCTGCTCCTGCTTTGAGGGCTTTTGCAAAAAGCGATGCACATATCCATTCTCCGAGGGAACAAAGACACCATGATGGCTCGCCTGAATCGGATCGGACAAGCAGCCCAATCCCGTAATCCCACCTTCCCGAAAGTGGACCTCTTCCGGATTGAAACGAAGCAGGACATCCCCGGTCGTCACCACAATCTGCCCTTGTCCTTGTTCCAGCGGGGGAAGGGCCAGATAGGTCGGCAACTGACGGTCAAACAGCGACGTTGGAAGGCATCCATCTCCCTGACCAGGAACAGGAAGAAAAAGCTTGCCGCATGGTCCGTATGCCGGCAGACGTTTGGAATCGCCTCCGGCATGAATGATGAGGATTCGAAGCCTCCGCAGGATTTGGCTCCACTGCTCCCGATCTATCGGATTGCTTTTAAAGCCATGTGCTTTAAGAATCTGGAGAAGGCAATAGAGAGTGCTGCCACCACTGCCGATTCGTCTTCCTTCAGGGTCGGCAATCACCATGACATGTCGGGCCTGCGATAAAAAACCCAGCTTTAGCCGCAGATTCAATTGACCGCGATAACTGTCGGCCTGTTGCTCATTCGATGCCGTAACTATTAAATAATCCCACACTTCCATAGACGCTGACCTCGCCCTGTCCTGTTTTTCCACGCCGACACTGTTTCCGGGGCCCCGCCCGCGAAAATATCTTACAGGACATAATCCCGGATGTCAAAATCTGCAACGGATCCTTTTGTCTGAAATACAAAAAAAGACCGATCCCGCATCCAGGATCGGTCTTGAGATCGACTTTGATATTTACTGTTGCGAACTATTTCATTTCCAGCTCCGCCAGTCGAGTCGAACTGATATCTTCTATTCGCAGATCGCCAAAGATCACACGGAATTTACCATCATCCAGCTTCCATCTGAGCAATACCTTGTTTGCATCGTCGGCGGTGACTGTTCGGCCGTAATAGACGGCTTCTTTGCCTTCTGTCTGAAGTGTGCCAAAAAACAGAGCACCATACTTGAGTGTTGAGACCTTGGCGTCATCGATCTGGAAGGATGGATCGCCTGACTTGGCTTGATAGATGTTTCCAATCTCACCGACTACCTCTCTTGCTGACAGTGTAGCGGGATACTTTCCATCGTTTATTTGCGCAAAGTATTTCAAGCCCTCAATAAGTTGGTTACCTTCTTCGAGATTTTCTGCATTTACTTTATACATAAGCTCATAACCTTCGGGGATGACGGAGGCGAATGTTGTCGGATCAACTTGGGCCTCCCACTGGAAATCACTGACAACGATAGTCACCTGCTCACCACCATTTTCGTCAGTGATGTCAAGAGTTACTTCGAAAGGCCAACCTGTTGCAACATCAACCCACAAGCTGGCGATGACTTTAGCAGGGAGCCCTTCTAGTCCTTCTATCAGCCCTGCACCACCGGGGAAACCGGCTGTGGGGGATACGTCATGGGATTGGATTCCTTCGAGTGTAACACCATTGATTTCACGACGGCCCAGCTCTTTATAGCCACCCTTAAGGAAGGTTTCGACGATAAGTTTTGGATCACCATTCTCTATGCGATCTTCCTCAGTAAGCTCCACTACGATGTACTTCTTTTTTGAGGGAAAGATAATTATATGAGTCTTCTTATCTTCCAGCGTAAATGATCGCTCTAGCAACTGTTCGCCCATATAGGCATCCATCCGCGTGCCGTGTCCGTCGGCCATTGTGGCCTCTATTTGCAACTGGAATGGTTGACCATTCTCTGTAGCATTTATTTTCGCCTTGTATATAACAGCTTTAACAGCAGCGACTTGCTCACGGACTTGCGCCCAGCTTACACCGCCTGTTCCCTTGAACATCGTATACCCTGCAAACACACCGATCAGAATCACCGCTGCGGCGGCGAGTTTAGTTATGTTCCTGTTCATAATCGTTCTCCATCTGGAATCTTGCCGAGTTCGAGTCGCATTGAAGTGAAGGAGAAGTTTCTGTTCGAGCAGGTCTCGATGTGCATAGTCCGGTGTATCATCAAATGCAATGTCTTCTAACAACTGCTCTATAGTTTTCCTGTTCTCGTTCATCGTCTCATCTCACCATCCTCAACGAGCCGCAATGTTTACCTTATTTCGCAGCATACGAAGCGCTCGTGAAAGCTGACTGCGGATCGTAATCGGATTTTTCTTCAGAACCTCGGCAATTTCGACCAATTTCATGTTTTCAAAAAAACGTAATGTGATGACAGTCTGGTACTTCGGTTTGAGATGTAACAGGGCTTCTTTTACCGCACGATCCCTGTGACATTTATCATCCGAAGCAGAATCGGGCCTACGATCCCGGGTATGTTCCCGTGCAATTTCCTGCAGCATTGTCGCCCGTTTTCTCGCCGTTCTCAAATAATCGTTCACCGCATTGATCGCAATCCGATACAGCCAGTTGCGAAAATCATTAGAATCGCCTTCAAACGAAGATATGTTTTTCATCACTTTGAAAAAAACCGTCGACGTTACTTCTTCTGCGGCATGCCGGTGGAACAACCTTCGCGAGCAATAACGAAACACCATCTCATAGTGCATTTGATACAGCCGGGCAAAAGCAGTGCTGTCACTGCCTGCATTCTGCACCAGGAGATCCCAGTTTGTTTCGCACTTGGCCAAATCAACGCGCCTCATGGTCCATTTTTTCCCGGCCTTGGCTGTCATCGTAATTATAAACGCCTGGTCGTTGAAAACGTTGCAATAAATCAGAAAACACAGACAAGCCGTATCCGGATGTATAGAGAATCCTCATCCTCTGCGTGTTTGCAAAGATTCGATCGGTTTACGGGCTTCCATTCATTTTTTAAAGCAATACAGATTCCGGTCGCTTCGCAAGATCAGGCTGCCGTTACAGGGGATCGGACTGGCATTGAATGTACTTCGATCTTCCAGCCTGTTGTGAGCCAGAAGCTCAAATTTCGGTTTGGCAGCAAGTACCAGTGCGCCTCCATAACGGGTCACGATATACACTTTTTCATCGGCCAGAAGAGCGGATGCATAGGGCTGCTGTCCCACCTCTTGTGCATACTGTACAGATCCATCGGCCAGGCTCAGACAATAGGCAACCTGATTACGGTCGCTGATCCAATACAGGTGGCCTGCATGGACGACCGGTGAGGATACATTAGCCCCGACATCGGCCTGCCATAGTTTGTGAGTTTGTGTAACATCCCCACGACCTCCGCTTCGCACGGCAATGGCCTTCGAAGAACGTCCTCCCAGGGAATATATAATCCCTTCATGCGATACAATGCTGGGACAAACATATCCAGGAATCCCTTCGCATCGCCAGAGTTCCTCGCCCATCACCGGATCAAATGCCAAAATCCAACCCTTTACACTAACTGCCAATTCCTGTGTGCCTTTATCGGTTTTGACCAAATGAGGTGTATTCCAGGAATCCTCCATCCCTTCAGCACGCCACACTTCCTTACCGGTATTCTTGTTTATCGCAACAAGAGAATCGCTCTCCACGCTGGCATTAACGATTACCAGATTTTCATATAATATTGGAGACGTACCGCTGCCCCAGCCGTGCGTCTTTGTACCGACACTGGTTTGCCAAATTTGATTGCCTTGCAGATCAAATTTCAATAGTCCCGTTTTACCGAAGAAAACATAGAGATACTCACCGTCTGTGACGGGTGTTTGAGCCGCATATCCATGATCGCGTACACTCGATGATTCTGGCAGGACCGGCTTGATCTTTTTATCCCAGAGGATCATTCCTGACTCCACATCCACACTGACTACATGAAGCGTCAAATTCTCCATACGGCCGCGGGCTCCCTCGGTGGCGTATCCACTGTAGCAGGTAACATAGAGTCTGTTATTCAGTGCAATCGGACTGGAAGAGCCGTAGCCGGGAAGGAGTGTTTTCCATGCCAGATTCTCTGTATCGCTCCATGTAATAGGCAAGTTCTTTTCCTGGGAAATACCCTGTCCGCCCGGCCCTCGAAACTGTGGCCAGTCAGCCGCTAATCCCCATGGAGACACAAGAAGGAAAATACCAAGCAGAAGACAACAATCTTTCCGGATCCACATTCTTATTCCTTTCGTGTTTTCGCACATTTCGTATTGGACTTTAAAAATCTTAACCGGTTCTCAATTCATTGTACTTGAGAATCCGTTTCTGTTTCAACATCCGAATAGGTCACTTATCCAAAATCAACAGCCCCCCGCCTCAAAGCAAACAACCTGTTCTACCTGCCGACGGCAGGATAGAGTGAATCGATATTTTTTCGGCCTAACTGTCCTCTTGGGAATGCGGATCCATGCGCTGGACACAGCGGCAAAATCCATGGAAGTTCGCACAGATACCCCCGAAGATAGAGAATAATCCCCAGAACAGCGGCATCCGTACAATGTCTCGAAACATGGGTTGACATTGTGGAATTAAATAGACACCCAATGTAACAAGATAACAACCGACAATAATACAGGTGTGACCAAAAATGAGAATAGTCCCCCGTGTTCGAAAGTGACACATTAAAACAAGAGACGATCCAAGAGCCAGCGGAGAAATACACCCTGTAATACCCCCTTCAACCAGTAAGAACGTCCCGAACAGAGTAAGAGCAACACCCAATATAAACAATATGATACGCATTCCTTTCACAGTGATTCCTTTCCTATTTCCAGAAGGGCCTTTCCTATCATGTTCGATTCATACCCGCATCTTTCTATTGTCTATAAGAACTTCTCAATGACGATCTCGTCTATATATTTATCGCCGATTTTCGCCTGTTTCTGCGCGGTTCCGACAATCCGGAAACCAAGGTCGAGATAAAATTGCAAAGCCGCCGGATTGTCAGCTCTCACAAATGTGAATATCTTCTCATATCCTTTGCCTCGAGCGATTTCGAATGTCACCTCGGAAAGACACATTCCAATCCCTCGTCTACGATAATCGAGATCGACAAATGTGGCGATCATTGCCACATGATCAAATGCATGAGTATAGGTAGCGAAAGGTTCCAGAACCTGAAAACCGATGATTTTCTGATCCTGAGAATCTTCTGCGATCTGGAATACCCCACGTTGGGTGAAGTTAATGATAAACTCCCGCTCAAGGTCTTCGTCGGCACAGCACCCATTGGATGCAGTATCAATACATGGAGAACCAAGCGATAGACGGAGGTTGATAGGGCTCATAAAATCAGGATCGGCATTGAAATTATTTGAACCAGCGCTCGTCCAGCCGCCTTCTATTTCACAGGAACTGATATCCAAATAAGTGGTGGAAGTAAGAATGTCCAATTCATCAGGACTGTTACCCCGGCAGATGCTGTTTCGAACAAAAGTAATTCCACCAACAAAGACACCTGCTCCCTGATCCGACATTTCTGAACCACCCGGCCTACTGAGGCATTTCAAACCATTCCCCCCACTCCACAAGTTGGTTTTGTTTCTCATCCTCCAGACCGATTTCCTCATCCGTCAGATAACAAGCAGGATCCGGGGCCCAGGGATCTCCAAAATGGAGATCCGCGCGCACTCGCAAACTCCCCCCACAGGCATCGAAATACTTACATAAACGGCAACGGCCTTTCACGTAGTCCCGGCGACGGCGAAGTCCCTTTAACAAAGGATCGCTTTCGTCCATCCATATCTCGCTGAACGAACGATTATGAACATTCCCGATCGTATAATGCCCCCAGAACTGATTAGCATGGACATTCCCATGAAAATCGATACAGCCGATACCCACGCCGCTGCTATTCATTCCTCCTCCGTTCCATGTTAAGAGCTTCCATACAGCCTCTGCCTTGGATGGATCTTCCTTAAGCAGCTTCCTATATAAATAGATGCCATCCACATGGTTATCGACAGTCAGGATATCCGTCAGTCGTCCCATTTCTTTCAATCGACGAGTCTTTGTCAGGATCGTTTCAATCACCTGTCGGCTCTGAGCATGGGTCAAATCTTCGGTGGCGATTTGTCCACCTCGGCCACTCGGGACAAGGTGATAAAAACACGCCCGCTCAATCCCCTCCGCTTCAAAGAAATCGAACAATGCCTCTACATCCTGTGTGTTTTGCTTGGTCAGAGTCAATCGCAGACCTACTCGTACACCGGCCTGCTGACAATTGCGAATCCCCCGTACCGCCCAGTCAAAAGCGCCGGCCACACCGCGAAACTTGTCATTGATCGGGCCGATCCCGTCCAGACTGATCCCTACATAGGATACACCGAGATCCTTGATGGTTCTGGCCTTGTCCTCCGTGATCAGGGTGCCGTTGGTCGAAATAACGGTCCGCAACCCCCTGCCGACTGCATACTCGATTAACTCAAACAGGTCCTGTCGCATCAGAGGCTCCCCGCCAGAAAACAACACAGAAGGAACTCCAAAACTCGACAGATCATCTAGGACGACCTTAGCCTGTTCAGTCGTCGCCTCATGAACCGCTTTGCCAGTTCCACTGTCGTTATAACAATGAACACATTGAAGATTGCAGGCACGGGTGATATTCCAGACTACGATAGGACGTCGTTCGGATGCTTTCGCAGGTACGATATCCGTTTCACGCTGTTTTGAACCTTTCATACCATACCGAATCCAGTCGCCCGGTGTAACCTGACCACAATAGAGTTTACTGATATTTATCATGATTTCTGTGAACCTTCACGAATCTGTTCTGTCTGACGAACAATATCCTCGGCCAGTTTTGCAGCCTGTTCCGGCCCCTGCTCCCTGGCCACAGTAGCCAGGTTGGCAATCACGCAATGGAGTAATCGGTTCACGACACGTCCGACCATCGCTTCCATGGTCTCTCGACAGGAAGCCTCTGCTCGAGGTCCCACAAAAAAACGCTCCATCTCATTTTGGCGAATTTGCGAAAAGGCACTCCTTAGCTGCCCTACCAACGGCCCCAGTTGCATCGTATCCAGCCATTCCATGAATTCAGCCACTTTATCGCATATTATTTCTATCGCTCGATCAACTTCCTCTTCACGGAGATGCACATTCTGTTGGGCGACTTCCGCCAGGTCGTCCACACTATAGAGATATACGCCTTCCAAATCGTTTACTGCGGATTCAAAATTGCGAGGAACAGCAATGTCTATAACCAGCAAGGCTCCCTTACGTCGGCTTTTCAGAATAGGCTTGAAGTTCTCTTTTCCAAACAAGGGCCCCTGGACCGCCGCCGAAGCTACGACAATATCGCTTTCAAGAACCAGCGATTCCATTTGATCCCAGGATGCCGCAGAAGCTCCGTATTCCTCTGCCAGATGGATTGCTCGCTGATAGGAACGATTGACAACGATCACCTGACTGGCTCCCACATGCCGAAAATGTTTAACCAGTAAGCCTCCCATTTCACCAGCACCGATGACAAGCACTTTGGCATTCGCCATGTCCTGGAATAATTGTCCGGCCAGATCCACCGCTACACCAGCCACGCTCACGCGCCGATTTGTAATCGTTGTGCTGGAATAGATTTCCTTGCTGGTTGAAAAGGCATGGTGAAATAACCGATTCAGTATTTTCCCTGTACTTTTGGCCGCACAGGCCGCAGCGTAACATTCCTTGACCTGAGCGATGATCTGAGATTCTCCGACAACCATACTGTCCAGACTGGAACTGACCGTCAGTAAGTGGGTTACGGCCTCGGCATCAAAACGAACATACAAATAGGGAGAAATCTCCTCGAATGGAACATGTCGGGATTCCGCCAGTTGACGAGCCAAGACCTCCGTTTCAAAGGCCTCCTCTTTTGTGCCGGCAATATATAATTCCACCCGATTGCATGTGGAAAGAAGCGCGAATTCGATACGGGGATTGGTCTTCCTGAAATGCTCCAGCACAGTGATAATCTCATCATTTCCAAACGCCAGTCGTTCTCGGACAGCAACCGACGCACTTTTATGGTTCAGACCCAGTACTGCGATTCTCATACGCACCCCCGCAATGAAGGATAATTCGGGGTTGCATCCGCCGTGGAAAAATCATGTTTTGTGCCACAAAAAACCCGAGATCCCACCATGGCAAAAAGGATGAAAAAGACCGCCAGTAGCGTCGCATAGGCAATCGCTTTTCCTTTCAAACGCACAACATGGCGAAGAACAAGTACCAATCCTAATAAAAGCCATCCCAGCAGTACCTGAATTGTCTTTGGATCGGTAATCCATTCCGTCAGGGTCATTTCCAGCATGGCGGCTCGCACCGAAGCCAATCCAAAACCACTTAATAATCCAAGGCCGATCAGAACATATCCTACCTGGAGTCCCCATATATTAATATGTTCCAACCGTCCCAAGGTAGGCATGCGCCCAAGCACTTTCTTCAGTTGTTTCTGTTTGAGTCGTTTATCGCAAAGCAGGTAAAGGATCGCCGTCGCCATGGAAAGGACCACCGCAACCCCACCCAGAACCATCAACAAAGCATGAGCGATTGCCCAGGGGGTTTTGGCCGCCGGGTCGATTTGCGAGGCCGGCTGAGTCACAACGGCCGCCAGAAGAGTAAGCCCCAGAAGGCTCCAGGAGGCCACCGCATGAAACCAGACCTGTGCGATAACCATACTTAATAATAAATAGGCCAATCCAAAGAAAAACGTCATTAAGAGCAGGGACTCAAACAGACCGGTCAAGGGAACACCCTTGATTTCCACAGCACGAAACACCATGACAGCCGAGTCCAGAGAAATCCCCAAGGCAACCAGAGAAACCATCATGTGCTGTTTTTCTTCGCTGCGGAAAAGGGCATAGGCGGTTACCACGGAAGCCAAGCTAAATGTCCCCATTACCGCGACAAATAAGATTTGTTCTGCAAGCGGTAAATTGAACATTATAAGTTCCAGAAGGTCACCATTTTATTCTCAGTAAACCCATTCCATCCCCACACTCTCACGCATGAGGATGTATTTTCCATAAAGAATCCAAATTTTATCATTACTGAAATTATAGGTAAGCCGACCATATGGTTCCATCCTTATTATTTCCCAAGTACCAAAATTTAGAAAACACAGCGAGAGTACAGCTTATATCATATTGTAGTATTTTTCGATAGGAAACCGAACATGAAAAGCATTTCCCTGTCCCAGCTTACTATCAACTTCAATAGTTCCGTTATAAATGTTCAGGATCTGTTTAGTCGGTTCCATCTTCACAGAGTCGCCAGATAGTTGATAACTTTACCCGTGAGAACCTGGGATTGTATGCTGCACAGAATAGTCGATGCGGTTGATGTCCTCAATGGGATTGTTGTTCATCGCGGCACACCGGTCAGGATACAGGTCGACAACGGCAGCGAATTCAGGTCCAGATCCATGGATTTGCGGACCTAACTGGACCAATTTTTGGGGAACAGGCTTAAAATAGGATTATCCTTGGTTGGACATAGGGAAGATTTTCCACAAGGGGCAAGGTTCTTCCTCGTCAAGATCGAACCATTCTTGGTCGAGTATTTTCGAGTGGTCGGGTACTTCAGAAGGAATGTCATTAAACAAGAAATTCTTTGTGTATAAATGTGCCCTGTGGCCGAATGTAATCTCTCCCTTGGTCGGTTTAGACAAAAAAGATATTGGAGCAGGACATGGCATATACAATTATGGTAGTGGATGATTCGGCAACGATGCGAAAAATTATAATGAAAACAATTCGTCAGGCCGACTTGCCTATCAGTGAAGACATGGAGGAGGCGGGAAACGGGCAAGAGGCGCTAGTTAAGTTGCAACAAAGTCCTGTTGATATCATATTGTGCGACATCAATATGCCCGAAATGAACGGTTTGGAATTCCTTGAACAGGCTCGAGCAAATCCGGAATGGAACCATATGAAAATCGTTTTGGTGTCCACAGAAAGTTCGGATGACATTATCAAAAACGCAATTGCAAACGGGGCCGACGAATATGTAACGAAGCCGTTTACGCCAAAGATAATAGCAGGCAAGCTTGCCGGATTATTGTCGCAGTAGAGCGCTTACCCGTATCTATGTTTTGCCATCCTTCGAATACAGGATCTACAACAAAAGAGCATTGTCGCAAAAATGAAAGAAAAAACAAAACAAGGACTAACGGCATTGGTATGGGTGTCCTACTTTGCCGTTGCGGTATTTTGGGCCGGTTGTTCTGCCGTTCCCAAAGCCGTATCCGAACAATCTCTTGCCGCATTCATTCAGGCGGGCTCTCCCTCGTTGAAGCTGGATTCTGAATTATTGTTCCAGGCGGCTTGCCCCAAAGGCGAGTATCATGTTGTACCGGGAGATGTACTCGAATTGCAAATGCCATCCATGCTGCACATGTCTTCAGGGGAATTCAGCGATCCGGCACAGATTGAAGAAATGCGAATCCTGTTGTGCCGTGTTCAGGACGACGGTACGATTCGTCTCCCTATTGCAGGGGATGTGTCGGTGGTGGGATTGACTCTGCCCCAGATCGAGCATGTTATACAGGATGCGTATTGCCCCCAGTATGTATTTTTACCGCCTCCGGTGATCAGCCGGATTGCTCAATACAAAACAGAACGGGTAACCATAACCGGCGCCATAAACAAGCCCGGGCATTATATGCTTCCAAAAGATCAAATGACACTCGTCTCGATTCTTATGCAAGCGGGAGGGATTGTGGACGACGGGGCAACTGTGATTCATGTCATTCGTAAAGACTCGGTTCGAAATAACCATTCCGAATCTGTGGGCCAAGTAGAAACGTCTCGAAGTATGGGCGAATTGACAAGCATTGTGGGAGTCGGTTCACATTCTGTTTTCAAGTCGCTTGTGCTCCCTGTAAAAGGATTAAACATTCCTTTCGCGGATATCCAACTCAAGGAAGGAGATGTGATCGAAGTAGAACGGATCGGAGAACAGGTTTTTACTGTGATCGGATTGGTGAAAAAACCGGGAACATTCTCCTATCCTCCGGAAGCCAACTATAATTTGCCGGTGGCTCTGGCCGTTGCAGGAGGCGTGAATGATACGGCGGACCCCCAATACGTTCATGTATATCGTCCGACTCCCGCAGGGGATGTTGTCGATGCCGTATTCAGCATAAAAGCCGGGCAGGATTTCCTTTCGGCGATGAATATTTTTATAAAACCCGGTGATGTACTTGCCGTGGAACATACGGACCGTACGCGAAGAAATCTCCTGTTGTCCGATATTCTCAGTTTACGGGCCGGCGTGGCCCTGCAGTATCAACAATAACTATGCAGAGAAAACGAATCTTGTAAACAATGGCAACGGCAAATTCGTCCAATTCGCAAGTGACATACCCCTCTGAAATCGATGCCGTACACACAACGGGACAATTGCTGATTCAGACTCTTTGGGAAGGACGATGGTGGTTTCTTTTTTTTATTACATTCTCTATTCTGGCTTGTGCCGTTTATCTTCACATGGCTGTACCTCGGTATTGCAGTACGGCATGTATTTTTGTGAAACAGGAGGTTCCGTCGGTTCTTGGTGAGAACAGTACGGAAAAACGATCCAAGAATTATCTTTACACGCAGGCAGAAATTCTTCGATCTAGAACGGTTCTGGAACCGATCATACAACGCGCTCGCCTGGAAGAGGATACATCCTCTTTGCATCACGTTGTACAAAGAACGGACGCTCTGGAATATCTCCTGAAAAACCTTACTGCAAAGGTAGGAAAACAGGATGAAATCATTCGTTTATCTTTCATGGCGACCAATCCTGAAGAGTCGGCCCACGTAGTTAATGCCGTTATTGATGCCTATATCGCGTATCAAGCCAACCATCAAAAGGCCACTTCGGCCGAGCTTCTGCGAATCCTCAAGGAAGAAAAGGCCCAGCGGGATTCGGACCTGAAATATACGATGGAAGTGGTAACGGAGTTCAAACGAGCCAATAGTCATCTGATATTCGATGGCTCGGCCGGTAATCCTATCTCGGAGCGATTGGCACGTTTTGGCGATGTTCTGACGCAAGCGCAAATCGATACTCTGGAAGCAGAAGCCCATTATGCGATCCAAAAAGCCATGCTGGAAGATCCCTCTCTGATTCGTCAATATATTCATGCTCAACGCTCAAACATCATACTCAATCCTTCCGCCGATGAGGCATCCATCCTGCGGGCGAAAGTCAATCAGCTTCAATTGCAGCTCGAACGACTTCTGCGTGTGATGACACCGGAACACCCCTCCGTACAAGCATTGGAAGATCAGATCACAGTTCTTTTTCGACAAATCGAACAACTGGATCAACAATTTGTTCTGTCTCAGATTGCTTTAGCGGAACAATCATTGAATGTTGCCCGACAGAAAGAACAGAAAATTCTGGATCATTATCATGAGCAGGAAAAATTGACCTCCGAAGCAAATGAGAAAATTGCCCAATACACACTTCTGGAAGCGGAATATCAACAAGCCAAAAAAGTATGTGATCTACTTACGGAACGTATCAAGGAAGTAGATATTTCCGACGGAGCCGGAGGGCTGGATATTCATGTATTGGAAAAAGCAAGACCAAGTCTCAGACCTGCCGCGCCGCAGAAAGAAAAGGTGGCCGGGATTGCTCTTGCCGGAGGCATTTTCCTTGGTTTCCTGACAACCTTTATGCGAGATTTCATTCATCCGCGATTTCGATCACTTCAGGAATTGGCGGTGTTGTTTAGGACGCCAGTGCTTGCCGTCATTCCCTCCTTACCAAAGCGACTCTTTCGACCCGATAAAACATGGGCTGTCTATACCGATCCGGATGGCATTATGGCACGTTCTCTTCGAAAGGCATGTGCTGCACTGGCATTTGGTATGGACAAAGAGCAAAATCAGGTCATTCTCGTTACCTCTCCCGAGGACGGGCAGGGGAAAACAACCGTGGCAAGTAATCTAGCCGCTTCGCTGGCTCTGCTTGGCAGGCGAGTCCTTTTGATCGAAATGAATTTTCGTAATCCTTCCATTGCTTCTCTTCTTGGACTGGAAAATTGTCCCGGTATAACCGATGTTGTTTTCAAGCGTTGTTCCATTCCGAAGGCGACAACACCCACCGTTATTGACGGATTCTTTTTTATGGATCGAGGACAAACTTGTGTCGATTCGGCCCGCATGTTGGGAGAAGGACATTTTCTAACCATCTTGCGAATTCTTACCTGTCAATATGACCATCTGATCCTTGATGGTCCTTCCGTCTTGATGTCATCGGACGCTATGATTCTGTCCGCTGCTGCCAACGGTGTTATTGTAACCGTCGATGGGAAGGCTCTGCTGTGCGATACACTAATGCAGGCTCAGAAGGATTTGGAGAGTGTGGGGGCAACGATCATCGGACTCGTAGTCAATTCCAAACAACGATTTCAACTAGGCGGCCGATTGGGGCAGACAATCTCTTATAGTGGGCGCCGAGGTCTTGCTTTGCCGTTTTCCGTCCCAACTCATGACATACAAGAGGAAATGCAATCGGATCCTATTGAATCACAAGGGGTTGGGGTATGAGCACATTTCTGTTTGCCTATGTCCTGGCCCTTGGTTTGGTTCTATGTATTACACCTTTGATCATTCATATCGCTCATCGTTTGAGGCTTTACGACGATCCGGATAATCGCAAGATTCACACAAATCCTGTTCCTCGCGTTGGAGGCATCTCTCTATTTATGGCTATTATGATTTTATCTGTCTGGATGATCCATACATGCCAGATTCCTTCACATGCTTTACGGACATCCGCCAAAGTAGATATTTATCATATACTCCTTGGAAGCCTTCTTATATTTATGATCGGACTCTGGGACGACATTAACGGTCTCCGGGCAAGGACAAAGTTTATCCTTCAGCTTATCATCGCATCCGCTATCTACGGGATGGGTGTTCGGATTACGGAAATACCCCTTACCGAACAACTTTCACTAAAACTGTATTGGATTTCCTGTCCGGTCACTTTGCTATGGATTGTCGGCATCACTAATGCTGTCAATTTAAGTGACGGTCTGGATGGACTGGTAAGCGGCCTTGTATGTATTGCTGCAATATCTCTGGGAATTCTATCATTCTATTGCGGAAACATACCTCTTGCAATACTGATGATTACGATAACCGGCGCAGCCACCGGATTTTTGTTCTTCAATTTTCATCCGGCTCGCATATTTCTGGGTGACTGTGGTAGCCTGTTACTCGGTTTTTTACTAGCCGGCGGTTCGACCCTATGTATGGCCCGCGCGCGGACATTTGCACACTTTATTTTACCCTTGGCGGTATTGGGACTGCCGCTTTTTGATATGCTTTTCTGCATGTTGCGACGTTTCATAGAGCGACGATCGATATTTTCACCCGACCGCAGCCATTTTCACCATCGACTTCTGGCAATCGGATTCCATCATCGTCAAGCTGTTTTGTTATGTTGGCTGACATCTTTAACGGGCATTGGGATATCAGCCATCATGTTCCTCGTCTCCTTTGAAGGGATACTCCTTTCCTTCGTAGCTTTTGGCATCATGTATGTTACCATTTTTCGTAAGGTCGGAGCTATTCGCCTTCGTGAAACACTGGCCGGTCTCAGGCAAAATTATGCACGGGCAATGCAGGTGAAAGAGGAAATCGCTCGTTTTGAAGAAGTGGAACTCGATTTTCGCCGCGTCTGTACTTTTCAGGATTGGTGGAATGCCGTATGTCGAGCGGCTCAATATATGAATTTTGCCGAACTTACTCTCACGACCGAACGCCGAGATGGGACACCTTTGACACTGACATGGATCCATCCGAAGCAGAAAACTCCTCTCCATGCCTATATTACTTTAATGGTGCCAATCCAGGATGCCCGTGCCGCTTCTAGCTTACAGATTTCGGTAAAAATTATCATAGGCGAATCACTCGAGCAGGGCGCCCGTTGCGTCACCCTATTTTCCCGACTTATCGAACAATATCGGTTTACCTCCATTCAAGAAAATCAAATCATACCCCATGATTCCTCTTCGTACGATCCACGCACGGAACTACAAGATGAGCCTTGTGTTGTGGGATTGGCAGGTTAGAAGATGCAAAAAACAGGAACCTGTCAAGTCGATCCTCGAGAAATGACGATCCATACATCCGAATCATGGATCCAAAGTTTTCTTCGTCGGCTGATCTCATTCCAGCAAGCCATTTTTGTTCTCAAGAAATCTTTGCACGTATGGCGGGAAGGCGGATTGGTAGTGCTTGAACAAGCCATCTACAGCCTTTGTACATTGTTGACCAGTATTCTGTTGGCACGAGCTATTTCGAAAGTTCAATATGGTTTTTATGCTTTGGGCATGAGCCTTGTCTTTGTAACTGAAGTTATACAGCGTAGTATAATCGCGGTTCCATACACCGTGCTTTCCTCCGGAAAGGAAGATATACATGGCCAACAATACCTTGGAAATACACTCCTGCAGCATCTGGCTATAAGTATCCTATTTTTCCTCGGTTCTGCTTTTTCGGCACTTGTTCTTAATGCAATGGAAAGACCGTATAGCAACCTGGTTTTTCTCTTCGGAATCCTTGCTGTCTGCAGTCATTTTCGTACGATTCTGCGTTGTGTTCTCCTGGCTCAAATGCGTTATCGAGACCATTTGATTCTCAGCTCCATGATCGGCCTTATTCTGGTTCTGGCGTTACTAATCCTGTATACAATAGGTCAACTGACGATTTTAACAACCTGCGTAACTCACTCTTTGGGCTGCCTAATGTACGGATTTCTTGTGCTTCGAAAGAGTCCATTTGCAATTCATTGGCCGGCTTTTTTTTCAGATTGGGCGGGAAATTGGCGATTTGGGCGCTGGATCCTGCTTGCAACATGTGCCAATGCTGTCGGGATACGATTTTTACCCTGGTTGACACTTCACTACTGGAATTGTGAAACCGTAGCGACGGTAGCAGCCCTAACAACCATTGTATGTATGGTGCGGCCGGCATTGCAGGCGTCTTCAGGATACTTAACGCCCAAATTGACTCGACAAATGCGATGGAAAGGCCTGGACGCCACGCGCAGAATAACGCTGACGCTTGTAGGCATTTTTGGGCTGGCAGGGCTAGGCTATATCGTAAGTTTGAGTTTTGCAGGTTACTGGTTTGTTCAAGTGGTCTATAGCGGCAAATATGAAACCAGCACGATGGCGATGATAACACTTTCTACCGCTATGGCTGCAAAGAGCGCCAATGTGCCGATCAGTTCATTCCTGGCAGCTACACATCAACCAAAGGCTTTGACCGTGATGGGTATTACGTCATCCATAGGCTGTCTAGCGTTGGGTCTGCTTATCGTACCCTTGTGGGGAGTAGTCGGTGCAACGACTGCCGTGGCTGTAAACCATCTGATCAGCTTTGCGATCGGCCTGACATTCCTGCTGTGTAAGGAGATTTCAACAAAACTTAAGTATTCAGGGGAAGAAAAATGATCCGTCGATTTTTCCGCAGAAAATATGCCTCTTCAGGAGCGATCCAAGTTTCTTATAAACCGCACTCTGTCGTTAAATATACCGATCCACGATTTGTCCATATCGAATCGGAAGTCACAAAAATTGCGCGAAAAGTCGGAGAGAAAAGCAAGCTTTTTTCTGTTCCCGAGGTGCTCGGCGAGGATGAAACAACGGGCAGCATTGAACTCCAGCGAATCGATGACATGGAATCTATCAGGGAACGGTTTTCTGCAGGAAAAGGTTCTCTGGGACTTCTTTTTCAGGCCGGACGGGCTCTCGCCGCCATTCATGAACGGATGAAATTGCCTTCCTCTCTGGTTATTCCCATTTCATTACCCTGGCCCTGCAAGTCCGAGGATTTAGTGTGTCTTCATGGTGATTTCAATATTAACAATGTTTTTTTTCGTCCATCAATCGAACAGATTGTGATTCTGGATTGGGCAAGTGCGGGTGTGGCCGCTCGAGGAAAAACTACCGGAAATCGTTATTTCGATATTTGTAAATTCATTCGTAGTTTACTTTGTCAGTCTCCTTCAATCTGGAATGGCTTGGTTCACTTTCATCGACGTACGACGGCGTTCCTTTATGGATATGAATATGAAATCGGCAGGACGCTCGATCACTCATTTCTCCAATCCCATTTATTGCGAATGATGAAAGAACGTGTACGAATTCAGATAAAACGCAGACAATACATCAAAGCAATAATGAGTTTTACAGCCTGTCTTGTATGTAAAATCCTCTTCCTGAAATGGCACGAGGGCACCTCATTTTATGGATCACATGGTTTATATCCTGCCGGAAACCATTCTCATGAAAATCAAGAGAAAGATTATGAGAAGACGAATCCATCGTCACGATTTGCAGGAGTATCGTGATTATGGTTATTCCGCAGGAATCTTACATGCTAGCAGACAAGGCGTCGTCGCCTTATTATGTTAAACATGTCGATCCATCCCGGATCGCCATGGAGTTTTATTTAACCAATCAGGCAAACCAGTTGTCTCGAAGGACAAATTGGTTCTACACGCCGGAAGTCATGGATTGGGATTCGGTGTCGGGTTTACTCAAGCTTGAACGGATAAACGGATTAATTCCCCTTTCGATCTACATCAATAATACCCATCAAGATCTGGAGTTACTCTGGAAGGTAGGAAGGGCTCTTGGAACGATTCATTTACAAATGAAACCATCTTCTAAGATTAAATCGATAGCTCCCAAACCCTGGTGTGGACGGCCGGAAGACCAGGTCATTGTACATGGCGACTTCAATACAACCAATATAGGCTGTCGTTCGACCGATAAAAGGATCATCATCCTCGATTGGTCGAATGGACCGGCCCTGCCTTTCCAATGTTGTATTGCAAGCCGATATCTCGATTTGGCCCACTTTGTACGCTCTCTCCTTCTTCAACAGTCCTGCATGATCAAAGCCATGCAAAGATATCCTGATCGAATGAATGTTTTCTTGCAAGGATATTGTGATCAAACGGGAATCGTAGTTGATTTTACCAAACTCTTCACATTCTTGGTTCTTCTGAATCATGCGATCATGAAAAAACAATGGAGACAACGAAAAATAATTTCCTTTATCCAGAGTTGTCTTGTCCAGCCGCTCTTTGCTGTCAGTCGAATAAATAAGAAATGGCATAAGAAGCTCTTCTGTGTCGATCCAAAGCAGATGCACTATAGCTATATACATAGCAGAAACGAAAAGAACAGGAGAATTACAACATGAAGGAAGGTCTTACTTATCGCAATTCACATACAGCTTCCAGTAAAGGTGCGCAATATGACCGTCGCTTCAGAGAATTTGCATGGAGACGTTATTTATGGCACGGTGAAAAGAAGATATTACTGGAGGTCCTTCAAAAATATTGTTTCGGCCGTCCGATAAGGCATCTCGATTTTGCATGTGGTACGGGTCGTATTCTGGAGTTTCTGAGTGAGTACGTTCATGAAAGTACCGGAGTGGATGTTTCCGAGAGTATGCTGGGGCAATGTCGAAGAAAAGTACCCAATGCGGAAATCATTCAGGAGGATATCACAAGAAATGATGTTCTGGCAGGACGCAAATTTGACTTGATCACGGCGTTCCGCTTCTTTCCGAATGCCGAGCATGAACTTCGTGTCGAGGTCATAGAGGCTCTGGCGTGGCATCTGTCCACAGATGGAATCCTCGTTTTCAATAACCATCGTAACGCTTCAAGTATTCTGTTTCGTCTTGCCAGAGCACTCGGGAAAAGACCCCCATGTATGACAAATCAGGAAGTAGACGATCTGGCTCAATCAACCCGGTTTCGGATAGAACAAGTGTATTCATTGGGCTTTCTGCCCGGGTACGACAATCATCCCATGGTCCTGCCCTTCTGGATTCATAACATGTTCGATAAAGCCGCCAATCATCTTGGGATGGGAAAAACACATTGTCAAAACAACATCTATATTTGTCGCAAAGTCGGCCATTTGTCTGATAACAAAGAGCATGCCTACGAGAAATCATGTGTATCGCTTAGCGTTTGATAAGACCACTTGAATGGTTAAGAGAGAAAAGATAATGACTCGTCGATTACGAGTACTGGTTGAAGCTTATGAATGCAGTCCGGGCAAGTCTCATGTTCCCGGTTCGGCATGGCAGATATTGATGCGTCTTTCACAATGGTTTGACTTATGGATTCTTACAGAACAAACACAGTATGCGGCGGATATTCTCCAATATGTACGGAGCCATCCCAAATTATCGAGTGGAATACATTTCCATTATATTCCCCGAAAAGCGGTGTCGCGGAAACATGGAAAGAGGCCGACCGTTCCCGTCCGAGAAATGCTGGCCTATCGTTCCTGGCTGAGGCAAGCTTATCATTATGCGAAAGAATTACACTTTCAAGTTGGATTTGATTTAGTACACCATTTACGTGCCGACACGTTTCGTGAGCCGGGATATTTGTGGAAACTCGGTTTGCCGTTTGTCTGGGGACCGACCGGCGGAACTAATGAAATCCCATGGCGACTTTTCCCCTTTATGCATGTGACGGATTGGTGGAGTCATATGACACGAAACCTCATTACGCGTATGCAATTGTATCGCAGTCCGAGAATACGTCAAGCGGCTTGGTATACCAATCTTCTTATTCCACAAACCGAATGGGACCGGCGCTCTTTTCGGCGTGCATGGGGGATTACCGGCGATGTCGTGCATGAGCAGGCTTGTGAAGAGCATTCTGCTGAAGTACATCAATATGATGGAAAACGAAAGCTGAATGTTGCCTGGGTGGGTCGCTGTGTTGCCAGTAAAGCCCTTCCGATTCTCCTTCGAGCCTTGGGGGGATTGGGACGAAAGGATCAGATAACTGTGCACATTGCCGGGGATGGGCCATGTCAGACACGATGGAAAAAGAGCGCTGAAAAATATGGCGTAGCGGATATGTGTCGCTGGTATGGCTGGCTCTGTGAAGCAGAAATCCAGACCTTGCTCAGCAATTGTGACGTGCTTGTCTTTACCAGTCTTCTTGAGGCTACTTCCACAACCGTAATGCAGGCCCTTTCATGGGGATTACCCATCGTATGCCTTGATCATTGCGGATTCTCGGATATCATCGATCCTCAGTGTGGAATCAAAATTCCAATCACATCCTGTTCGCAGATCACGCATGACTTGTCATCGGCCATACAGCATCTTTTGACACACCCCTCGCAGATTGAAATGCTCAGTCGCGGCGCACTTCAAAAAGCAAGACAGTATACTTGGGATAAAGCAGCCTTTAAAATCCGACAGGCCTACCTTAATACTTATGGGACTCCTTTAAACGAATGGGGTGAACACGACATTACTTCTATGGAATTAGAAAAGTCTGCGAGTACACTATGATTCTTGCCTTCTCCAGATTTCACAACAAAGCGGAAAGCACACCTCCTCGTATACGATGGACTTGTGGCGCATTTTCTATGGAACAGGTATTTCTCTACCTTATTGCACTTTGTACTCTCATGGCGGCCGTTGGAGAAATTCGATTTGCCGGATTTGCATTTCGAGGGTGGTCGTGGGTGATTGTTCTTATTGTCTCCGGTTTGCTTTTGCTGCCAAACCGCCTGATGAATCCGGTACGAACGAAATGGTTTTCCTGGCTGCCATGGATCGGCTGGATGGCATTAAAAACAGATTTCCACCAATCCGATGCGGCACAACGGTTCTTTATTTTTATTACGCCTGTTCTGTGCCTGTGGATTACATCCAGCTTTACAATGGTTACATGCAGGATGATTTTTCGATGTTTTCGAATTATGTTTTACGGTTCCGTTCTCTTGTATGTCCTTGCAACAATTCATGCCGGATCCTTTCAAGCTCTGACGCCCTGGTATAGTACGGCCGGAATTGCAATGACGTTTACTCTTCTTGGGATCGCGGCGATGGCGGAGGTTCCGTTTCATCCTGTATCCGCACTTGTCAAATATGCAATATGCGTTATGATCATGTTCGTGACGGAATCACGAATGCCTATCATACTTCTTCCCCTTATGTGGATAATCGGATACGGATCTTTGTCTTTGCGTGGACGGTTTCTTGCAGCAGTCTTTATCGTATTATGCGGATTCATTCTCTTCTCCTCTACTCCGGTGCAGGAAAGCATATTTCATGATGGCCAAGGAACCTTGCAGGATGTCCTTACATTAAATCCGGACAAAGTGAATTTATCGGGACGACTCAATGCGTGGCCGATTTATGTTGGTGGGATTGAGAATGTTTGGTTGGGTGATGGGAGTACGGCTTCAGTTGCGTTCGGCCAGAATATATTTGGTGCCGGTAAGTGGTCTCACCCGCATAATGAATATATTCGCATAGTATTTGACTATGGACTCCTGGGAGGCCTGCTGCTGTGTTTTCCTATACTTCTCATGATCAGAGATCTGAATATACGAGGTTCTTTCTGGAAGAAAGAAGGAAGGAGTTGGCTACTTCATGTGTCGCTCAATGGTATTCTTGTCATGCTCCTTCTGGGTATTAGTGGAAACAGCCTGATGTATATCGCATACATTGGAAACGCCGTATTTGCCACGATTGGATGTGCGATTGCCATAGAAAAATCCGGAGATATTTCCCGATGAGAATTGCATTGGTTCATAACTCTTACGCTTCTTTCAGCGGAGAAGAAATGATGTTGGGACGCATTTCCGGACTCCTTCAATCCTATGGACACGAAGTGTTCCATTTTTTTCGAAGCAGTCAAGAGATTGGAAAATCTCTGGTCCATAAGGCGCATGCCTTTTTTGCAGGCATTTATTCGCCGTCAAGAGCGTTTGAAATGAATGAATTCATCTCGCGGTATAAACCCGATTTGATCCAGGTACAAAATGTATATCCGTTGATCTCCCCGTCCGTTCTTGTGGCAGCTCATCTTAAACATATCCCCATTGTCATGCGCTGTGCCAACTACCGTCTCATATGTCCCAATGGATTGTTCATGACCCGGGGAAAGGTATGTCAAAAGTGTTCTGGGGGGCATGAATGGCAATGTGTGCTGAGGAACTGTGAAAAATCTTTATGGAAAAGTACAGGATATGCCTTACGGAATTACATGGCCCGGAAATACGGGTGGTTTAGGAATAACGTAAATGTTTATATCGCACAGACGGAGTTTCAAAAACGATGTCTCGTTGAAAATGGATATGATCCCGCGCGTATTCGTGTTCTTCCAAATATGATCGAGGAACATCCCATCACTTCTGAAACAGGCAGCTATGTAGCTTATGTTGGAAGAATCAGCCGAGAAAAAGGGCTTGATACCTTGATAAATGCGGCGAGTTTGTTGCCGGATATCCCGATCCGTATAGCCGGTTCGGGCCCGGAAACGAATCGGCTCAAACAACTCGCAGGCACAAATGTCCAATTCATGGATTTCCTGCAAGGGCCGCGACTTGATACGTTTTTTGCGAATGCCAGACTTGTTGTTCTATGCAGTACTTGTTTTGAAGGTTTTCCCTCTGCGATCCTTGAGGCTATGAGCCGTGGCAAGCCTGTTATTTGTTCAAAAATTGGCGGATTGCCCGAAATTGTAGAAAAAGGAAAAACCGGTTTTCTTTTTGAGCCGGGCAATGCCGAAGAACTTGCTTCAATAATTAATGACCTGTGGAATAGGTCGGACCTTATCTCTCAATTGGGACAACAAGCCAGCATGGTGGCCCGGCAGCGATATTCACCTGCAAAATATTATTCCCATCTTATGGAGGTCTATGCCCAGGCGATAGATGAAATGGGGCATACCCGCCCCGTCTGGCAAGAACCGGATATTGAGAATGTTCCTGAATCTTCACCGATACCGGTTGCTTCCGTAAGTTAGAGATTTGATTTGTTAATTTCCATTCTTTTTTATTGACACAGAATACACAGGCAGTATTTTATTCATGGCTGCAAATCAGATACGGATTACAGCAAGTAGGCGTTCTTCAAAGAAAGCCTGCGAAGATCAGCAATACATTCTAAAAGAGCGATCAGGATTTCTACCGAGTCCTTCGAGGTTTTTCCTTGTGAGCTTGCTTTTCGTATTTGCCGATACGCTAGGAAAATTGGTTCTTTATTAGGATGAGGAATGGCGTCGGGTATACCGCAAGAGACGATCCGTGTGTTTATCGTGGATGATCACGCTATAGTTCGTGAAGGTCTTCGAGTTCTTATGAATCGTCATAATACCTTTCAATTGGTAGGGGAGGCTGGTACGGGGCAAGAAGCGATTGAAAAAATTCCCAAGTGCAATCCGGACGTTGTGGTCCTGGATCTCAAAATGCCTGACATGGATGGCTTTGAAACCGCTCGTCTCATACGAGAACGAAATCCGGCGGTTCGGACGTTGGTCCTCAGCGCAGAAATCAGTCCTGGCGCGATCGTAAAAGCACGCAAATTGGGAATTACGGGAGTGGTAGCCAAGCAATCCCTGTTTTCTGAACTGATTGCGGCGGTTCAAGCCGTTCATTCCGGCGACATTTATTGTTGCATGTATACTCGACAAGTAATGTTGGAAGAATGTGCGTTCACGTCATGTAGCAGGCTCAATACAGACGATAGTCTCACTTCGGAAGAAAGGGAGATGATCCAATTGCTTACGGAGGGAATGACAATCGGACAGGTGGCTTTGCATTTTTCACGAAGTCCTAAAACCATTGATGCGAGAAAACGAAAAACAATGGAGAAGCTGGGAATCACAAACCTGGCTGATTTGACCAAATATGCGATTCGAGAAGGCTTGACGTCTTACTAAGATATAAGCCGGACTCATTTCTTCAGAAATTTCACAAGCTTTTTTTACTGCTTGTTTATATGTGCCTATCTCTGTGTCCATTCGGAAAAGCGAGCCGATCTTTTGGAAAAAATCCTATCTCTCAGGAATTTCCCCCATCTGTAGAATTAGGAATTGCCTTATTACGCGTTCCTGTTATCCGGACGATAGAAAAGAGGCATTTCGGTTTGTTTAAATTAGGATGGATTGATTGTATGGCCATTCGATATAAAATTATAAACACGAATTTTGATTTCATCGAATACGATGAAGTTCTGCAAAGAATTCTTGGATGGCGTTTGTCGAAAACAAAATACTACATTACCTTAACCAATCCGCACAGCATTTTCTTGTCTTTTCGAGAAACAGATATGCGAAATGCAAACCGAGACGCTGCGCTGACTCTTCCGGATGGAATAGGTATCATTGTAGCCGCATATCTTTTAGGTTATCCCAGATGCAGACGAGTTACGGGACCGGGCCTGATGCTGTATCTTTGCGATCATGGCCGGAAATATGGATTACGGCATTTTTTCTATGGAGGCCAAAGAGGAGTGGCCGGCCTTTTGGCGGATCGATTACAGGAAAAATATGACGGCCTACGTGTTGCTGGAACCTACTGTCCCCCGTTCCGGGAACTGAGTCCGAAGGAGGATTTTCTTACGATTGAAATAATCAATTCGACAAAGCCGGATATTGTCTGGGTGGGTTTAGGGGCTCCGAAACAGGAAAAATGGATGCTCCATCATTGGGGCAAAATTACTTCTTCGGCTATGATTGGAGTTGGAGCCGCTTTTGACTTCCATTCAGGAAACGTTTCCTGGGCGCCCAGGTGGATCCGATCTTCGGGACTCGAATGGGCATATCGTTTGTTACTGGAGCCTCGCCGCATGTGGCGTCGAAATCTGGATAGCCCCCTCTTTATGTTTCACGTTTTACGTCAAAGGCTAACGGCATTAATGTATCATAATGAAAAAGTATCTGATGGACGGATTTAGGTAGAGGATTCGGCCTCCGGCTTGGCAAGAGACAGTTCATGGATGTGAAAGAAATCCTACCTTATCGAGACAAATGACATGTTCGAATATCCAAATAGCTTACTGGAATATGTCCAGCGTCCCTTTTGTTTTAGGATCAAACTGGATGTATAAACAGATTTATTCCATTTTCTCGTTCCTATCCTTTTTTTGCTTTGCATGCAAGGACAATTCAAGTAGAATCGATATTGGATCTTGCTCAGAGTAAGCCCTTTTATAATTCCAAATGGGGGAACAGGGTGTAATCACTTACCTTTACATTCAAGGATGGTTTTATGGCATTTAAAAATAAGCAGTCTGTTGAGCTCAAGAAAGAGGAGGACGCTCTCCAGGTTCTTCGCACCCTGAGAGAGAAATTACTATCAGACGACATTTCCACGGCAAGATTGGCAGCTCATAATCTCTCATGGTTGCAGGAGGATGGTTTGACGATACTAAAAGAAGCCCTGCTTGGGAACTATCCCAAAACGACAAAGCAGGCAGCCGCCTATGGATTACGGAAAATGGTGGGCAGGATGAAGAAAATGGCTTTAGAAGTTCTTGAGCAGGGACTGCAACATCGCGATCGGACTACCAGAGAGGTTTGCGGGAAATCTCTTTCCCTGATGAAGGGGGAAATCTCTGAAGTCCAACCGTCTCAAAGGAAACCTGCATATGGAAGACAAAGAATCAGAGAAGCGTCAAATAAAGGTATGGACGGTAAGCATTCCAGGCCCAAACATTCCCCCCATAGGAGATAATCTGATTGTCTATCCCTCTTTTCTTTCTTGCATTTCCCTTTCTCCTCCATAAAATATCTTATAGAGGAAAAAACCGTGGTAACGATAAACAAAGAACGATTTCTATCCACCTTATCTTGCCCGACCGCCGGTTGGCTTCTTGCCCATACGCCCCCTGTCAAACTGTCTCGGTATGACCACTTCCTGATGGAACAAGAGCTGGAAGTCCATAAAAAGGCCCAAGCCCTCTATCCCCAGGGAATTTTGGTTGGCGGAAATGATATCTCCGCTGAAAAACATACCGAACACCTGATTCGAAATCCCAATACCCAGGTCCTTTTTGAAGCGGTCTTCATGGTTTACGAGGGGATTACCAGAGCGGATATTATTAAACGGCAGCGAGTGGGTTGGTGGTTATATAAAATCAAATCCTCCGTGAACAATAAGGATGAATATCTCGACGATCTTGCCTATACTGCCATGATTGCCCTGCAAGCGGGTCTAAAAATCATCGGTTGTTCCCTTCTTCTGCTGTCCCCGAACTATCGACTTGGCTTGCCTGTAAAAGACCTCTTCCAGGAAATCAGCCTTACGCTGGAAACCTTCCAAAAGGCTAAGGAGTTTTGGTTGGAGTATGATAGAGTACTCCATATCCTTCAGAGGACAACCAAACCCCATCCTGAACTACGGTGGGAATGCCAGAATTGTCTCTACTTTCCTGCCTGTATGGGACAAGGGATAGAAAATTCCATCTTCGACCTGCCTCAGTTAAACCATACAAAGTTTTGTCATTTCAGAGAGCAGGATATCCAGACCATTGACCAAATTCCTGAAGATTTTATCCTGACCCATACCCAGCAAAGAATCAGGGAAGCCATCAAGGAAGGGAGACCGTATCTTGACAGAAATGGATTAACAAAAGCCCTGGAGCAGATTTCCTTTCCCCTGTACTTCCTGGATTTTGAAACGGTTTCCACGGCAATTCCGCTGTATCCCGATATTACTCCTCGTGCCAGAGTTCCCTTTCAGTATTCCCTTCATGTCGTGGGGGGAGAAGGGGAAATCCTCACCCATCATGAATACCTTGCCGATCCCAGGAGAGATTGCAGGAAAGAGCTGGTAGAGCATTTGATTCGACATTGCGATACCCAGGGAACCATCCTCTGTTTCAATGATTATGAAAAACAGGTGATTCAGGAATGTAGCGAGATCTATCCTGAACGGAGTACTTTATTGGAAGCGTTGTTGGAGCGACTAATAAACCTGTCTACCATAATGAAACAGCACTACTATCATCCCGGTTTTCATGGGAGTTACTCCATCAAGGATGTTCTTGCCGTATTGGTTCCCTCCATGAGTTATGAAGATATGGAGGTGAGCAATGGAAGGGACGCCATGTCGGTTTTCGCCGACATGGCGACAGGAAAATTGGATAAAATTCAGGAACGGGAATATAGAAACCATCTGCTGAAATACTGTAAACTGGATACCCTCGCCATGGTGAAGATCTGGGAACAACTGGTAGGGATGGTGAGGGAAACGGATTTGCAATTTCAATCCAAATAGGTTTTAGACACCATGGTTATTTCTCTTTCCCTGGCATGTACCGCTTATCTTCCGTCTTATACGCGTTCGGAAAAATTTGGGCTCGCCAGCAATTTAGGACTTGCGCCCTCTTTTATTCTATGGCATCCTGTAGCAAAAACGGAAAGGATGCCCCATGCAGATTACCTGCCATACCC
>JAFGPC010000213.1 GCA_016926155.1 Sedimentisphaerales bacterium | reverse complement strand
TCCAAGGTTGTAGTGACGCCGGAGCAGCCGGTTCAGCTTTTTCCGTTAAGAGACGTCCGGTTGCTGGAGAGTCCTTTTTCCGAGGCGATCATTGCTGAGACCAGTGAAATCACGGTTGATTTCTCATATATCGGTATCCAAGACAAGGCCAAGGTGCGGGATCTTTGGACACGAATGGATCTGGGTGAATTCAGTGACTCGTTTGAGCAGGAGATTCCGCTTCATGGCGCGGGGCTTTTCCGTATTTCACCAACGCCCTAAACGCTGGAATGAAAAATTCAACATATACATAAAAGGAAATATCATGAAAACCGAGTTTTTGATTGGAAGTGTTCTTATCGGTTTGTCGGCAGCGGTCTCTTTTGCAGGAGTAGCGAAACAATTCACGATGAAAGAAAATCCCGTCATCTGGGCCGATGTGCCGGATGTCGCGGCCATTCGTGTCGGCGACACTTATTATATGAGTAGTACCACCATGCACATGAGCCCTGGTTTGCCCATCATGAAATCGAAGAATCTGGTCAATTGGGAACTGATCGGCTATGCCTACGACACGCTGACGGACAACGAGGCCCTCAGATTGGAAAACAGCAGGAGTGCCTACGGTGCAGGATCCTGGGCCAGCAGTTTGTGCTACCATGGCGGGACTTTCTATGTGTCGACGTTTTCCAGAACAAGCGGCAGAACTCACATCTATACAACGAAAGACATGGAAAAAGGAACTTGGAAAGAAACATCTTTTTCGCCTTCGTTGCACGACCATTCGCTCTTCTTCGATAACGACAGTCGCGTCTATATGCTCTATGGCGGCGGTAACCTACGTCTGGTAGAGTTGGAACCAGATCTGTCGGGTATAAAGGAGGGAGGCTTCAATGAAGTGGTCATCAGGAATGCCAGTGCCGTGGCCGGTCCCAATATCGGGTTACAGGCCGAGGGATCACAATTGCGGAAGATCAATGCCAAGTATTATGTCATGAACATTACATGGCCGCGTGGCGGTATGCGCACACAGATCATTCACAGGGCGGATAAGATCACTGGCCCTTACGAAGGCAAGGTCGTTCTGCAGGACCAGGGGGTTGCTCAGGGCTGTTTGATCGACACGCCCGAGGGTAAGTGGTATGCGCTTCTATTTCAGGATAACGGTTCGGTCGGACGCAGTCCCTGGCTTGTGCCGGTCAAATGGGAGGATGGATGGCCAGTGCTGGGCATCGACGGTAAGGCTCCGACAACACTTGACATCGAGGATAAAGGCCAAGATATGGCCAATATCGTGGCCTCGGACGAGTTCAATCGCCAGCCAGGCGAGCCATTGCCCCTGGCGTGGCAATGGAACCACAACCCCGACAACCGTTACTGGTCGATCGGCAAGCGGAGCGGTTACCTGCGGCTGACCACCGGTCGGGTGGACAGCGGGGTTCTCCAGGCCCGTAATTCACTGACCCAGCGGACCTTCGGCCCGGTCAGTTCCGCGACCACCAAAATCGAGGTCGCCCATATGAGGGATGGTGACTGTGCCGGTCTAATCGCCCTGCAAAGGAAATTTGGCTATGTCGGCGTCAAAATGGAAGGCAACACCAAATCGATTATTATGGTCAGTGCCCAATCCGACAGGCCTGAGGAAATTGAGAGCGTCCCTCTCACACAACCAGCCGTATATCTCAAGATTGACTGCGATTTCCGTGACCGTACGGATAAGGCTTATTTCTACTATAGCCTTGACGGTAAGACATGGACGAAGATCGGCTCTGACCTGCAGATGGCTTACACCCTGCCGCACTTCATGGGCTACCGTTTCGGATTATTCAATTTTGCAACCAAGATAACAGGCGGATTCGTGGACTTTGACTATTATCGTGTGAGCGATGAGATCTTTGTTGATCGCTGATTTATAAGTCTTTTTAATATGGCCGCTGTTATAGCCCCGCTAGGATCAGTCTGTGTAACACGAATACCCTGCCACCTCACGAGATGGTCATGTCTGATTTTTTATTGGGATGAGGGCTAATAAAGCTTATCCCAATAAACCCATCATGAGCAATCCACCAACTGGTGTGAGGGGTCTGATCTGAATCACGATGGCACAGTGAACCTGAACGATTTTGCGATATTCACAGAGCTGTGGTTTATGTCTGTGCCTGAAAACTGACCCGATACTCACTCGTATTTTCAACGACATGTGGATTCGGTATAAGGATGAAATTGTCGGTAATAACCGGTTTGAGATTCTGGCCGGTGAGGAGACGGATGTCTTTGCATCGCTGCGGCAAGAACTGAATGATCGGGCGCCAGCCGCGCTGCGATCCGTTGGTATTCACGGGCTGAAACGATTTTTCCCCTCGTTTGGGTGTGATGGTCAGGGTATAGAGATCGCCTTCGATTCTCAGTTCCTGGTCATAATATTTGGGCCGATCCTCCATTTTTGCCGACCAGGCTGGATCCCCATAAAAGGCCACGGTATCCAGGTCGTACAGTAAGCCACGAAGCTCACCCTGTGCAGTGGCCGGATCGTGGAGACGATGGACGAGAGCATGATAATTGGCAAAGAAGGCTTCCGTGAGGGTATAACGGCCGGGTTGTTCAAGAAAGTAGTCCAACACGCCCCACCCCATATATCCGAACCAGGTGGGAACAGTGTAGCCCAGCATCTGCTTGACGCCCACATCATTCATCCAGGCCAGGGCCATTGCATCGGGTCCGTCGATGTTTCCCATGAGACAATTCCCGATCGGCAGATAGACCTTGGGATTGGGTGAGTTAATTTCGAGGCGATTGTCCTGAGTATCCACGCCGTACATCTGCCCCGCCTTGGAGATAAAGCGGCCGCTTCGGAACCGGTACCCGATTTGCCAGTCCCGCTGAGTAGCATGACCGGATGTGATAAACAGGTCTGGCCGATAATTATTGAGTAGGTCCACCATGGCTTGCGTCGTATCATCAGGACCGCGTTGTTGCTGAGGTGAACCACCAGGTTCTTTGCGAACAATCTTATTCTTGATCAGTTCGTCATACCATATTCCTTCTGTGGCCATTTCCATCGCAAAGGCGGTACCCCCGGCAACTTTCTGAATAACCAAAGGTGTTTGACAGGAGGCAATAGCCAGAGCATTAGCGGCATCGTACCCGGTAAGGATACCCCAGAAGGTATCGGCATATGGATCATCATCGAATTGCCGGGTTAGTTGGTGAACCTGCTTAACAAAAGCCGCATTTGCCTCGGTGGATTGAGCTACGAAACAGGTGTATCGGGGAAAGCATTCCCGAAGGGAAGGCAGGACTTCCGTGACAGACTGGTCGTATTCGAGGACCTTACCGAAATGGTTCTGAACCAGGGTGTCAACTACCAGTGACCAGTCTTTTGCAGAACGAGTATTGTTGGAGATGACGATGGCATAATCGACAGCGGAACAGGTACTAACGTATAAGAACAGAAATCCGAGGAAAATGCCGGTAATACTGTACGCGCTATTCCATACACGCCTGACATCAAGTTCGATTTCTCGTGATTCCGCAGGTAATTCCAGAGAAGGTGACGGGTTGTTATCGGTCCAATCATGTAGCAACAACATAACCAGAACTCCTAAAAATCCAATGGTTTTCAATACATGCCGTCGTGACCATTGTAACATGTAGCTTGGATAACTTAACGCAAGAAAGCCATTAAATGTAAATACAGAACCAGCACGTATTAGTACGAATACTGATTATACTATAAGAAAATCCGATGAATAATCAATATAAAATAATAATAACCACTACTGAAATGTTAGAACTCTTGCATTTAATGGCGATTTTTGGTTTAATATTATTAATCATTTCGAAGAGGGTCTGCAGTTGTTGGAGGGATTAATCCACGGATGTGAGTATTAGAATTGCGGGGAGGCAGTTCGTTCTCAACTTGAACTAAGAACGCACGGTTTTCTGGTAGTGTGTTTATAGGCAGGAGTGATTTGATGAAAAGATATATATTTCCGCTCTGTTTCATTGTTATCCATTTTGCCATGACATATGCGAACATAGTTCCAATTTCCCTGGCACCGGAAGACTGGGAACTATATGGTACCCCCAGTGGTTCGTATTCCTTTTCACAAACACCGGAAGGCTATCTGCGTGTTACAAGCGGCTACCGTGTCCACGTTGGAGTCAAAAGTAAAACCACTGTTAATCTCCAGGGTCCGGCAACATTGCGTTATAAATGGCGGATCAATACCGGTGGGGTATATGGAGCGACCCAGGATGCACCCGAACCCTTGAGCCGGATGGGCTCATCCTATATGACCGCGCACCATTCCTGGGCCGGCAGTATTGTGATCAGTAATAACACATGGATCTATACCGAAGTAGTCATCAATGCGGACAAGACGCTGGACTATTGCTACTCCTATAGCAGTTATGGAGGGGCACCGATCCACAGCGGTCTGACAGGCACTTACACATTGAACGATACCCAGTGGGATACGCTGGCGGACGCGGACATACACAAGACGATCACGGATTGCTACACGAGTTCGCCGTATTTCGAGATCGCCGAGGCCTATGCCGAAATCGCTGGCTTTGCGGCAACGATCAACTCGCCCCCGGATGATTCATATTTTACTCCCGATCAGAGCGTTTCTCTATCGGCTTCGGCGGAACTGGGCGTCGAACCCTATACTTTCTCCTGGGAATCGGATGTAGACGGATTCTTGGGTGACGGGGCCGAACGGGAAGTAGCGGATTTGAGCCTAGGCACACATACCATTTCGGTGACCTGTGTGGACGACGCCAATGAGGTCGTTGTGGAAAGCGTTACCATCCACGTGATGGCCGAGCCTGTTCTGGAGGATCTTGCCAGCCATACCATCGGTGTAGGTCAAAGCTACACAGGTCCGGTACCCGTTTTGGCTCAGGGGAGCCAACCGATTACGTATTCGCTCGTCGAGGGCCCGGCTGGGATGGCAATTGATTCGGTGACAGGAGTGGTGACGTGGGAAATCCCCGACGCGTCCGGTAGTCCGTATAACGTCGCAATTCGGGCCGAAAACGCAGTAGGCTCAGATGAAGCCGATTATATGCTTTCAGTGATCGAAGTGCCCGGCTTCGCCGAGGAGTTGTGGCCCCGGATATATGACGGCTATGGCGGCGAAGACGGCACTGACGTCGGGTATGAGGCCGCCATTGACAGTATTGGCAATGTCATCGCCGCCGGCTATATCGATGGGCCGGCCGGTCATTTAGACAGCGGTTTCCTGATCAAATATGCGTCGGATGGGACGGAGCTCTGGTCCTATGAATATGACAATCCCCCGGCTTCGGGCAAGGCTGAAAACAACGATCGCTTCTACGATGTAGCCGTTGACAGTGAGGATAACATTGTTGTTGTGGGGTCTACCTCAGGCAAATGGACTAACTACAGCCAAGGTTCCTATCATAATGCTTGGCTCATTCAGAAGTGGACTCCGGACGGTCAAACGCTGCTTTGGCAGAAGATCTGGCAGGATAATTACCCTGCCTGGAGTCCATGGCAGAGCGCCTATGGTGTGGCGATCGACGCCGATGACAATATCATCGTTGCGGGCAATTCTTTTGGTTATTGGGACAATACACGGCATCAATGGGTTACGATCAAGTACGACAAGGATGGGAACGTGATTTGGGGTCCGGTCCGGTCGAACTTTGCGACTACTGAGACGCTGGCGGATATTGCCTATGGCGTTGATGTAGACTCGCAGGGCAATGCAATTGTAGTAGGCGTCAAAGGAGTATCCGGTTCAGGCGATTATCGAAATCTTGACTGGCATGTGCGTAAGTACGCGGCCGCCGACGGGGCCTTAATCTGGGAGGATACCTATAGCGGATCCGCCAACCTGTATGATTATGCACGTAATGTGAAAGTCGATGAGAACGATGATGTTTTGGTCGTCGGATACACCAATAAGGGAACCAGCAACGCCGCATCCGGTGCAGACTATGACTGGCTGATGATCAAATATGCGGCCGACGGTGTTGATGGTATGGGCCAGCGTATGTGGACCAAGACCTTTGAGAGTGCTGCGGGGCGCAGTGAATCCTGCAATGATGCTACGCTCGTTGAAGACGGCGCGTTTGTCGTGGCGGGCTCTTTTCGGGATTATAGCGATGTGGTTCACCGCCGGTTGGCGAAAATAGCCTCGGCTGACGGCTCGCCGCTGGCAGCACAGGTTTTTCCCACTGAGCTTGGTGAGTCTCCTGTGGGGATCGACTACCGAAACGAGCGGCTGGCGACGGCGGGACAGGCCATGAATGCGGCTGGCAACTGGGATATGCATGTTGTGTTGATGACGACAGAGTTCGGCGTACGGATTATTTCGCCCGAACCTTACAGCTATTTCGAGCATGGTACGGCGATTTCGTTCTCGGCCGAGTTGGTCGGTGGAGCCGAGCCGCCGTTCTACTTCACTTGGTCGTCCAATCGTGATGGCGAATTAGGCACCGGTGAGACACTGGAGGTATCGGCTCTGTCGTTGGGTGAACACGTTATCCATCTGTTGCTTGAATATGGACAGGGAGAATCGGCGCAGGCCTCCGTTGTGATATACGTGGCTGTTATACCGGATGTCGAGCCCCTTAATGATGCGATTACCAGCGACGCCCAGGCCTGGACAGGGCCGGTGCCTGCAGTTGGCACCGAAAGCGGGCCTGTGACATGGTTGTTGGTGGCAGGGCCTGAGGGAATGACGATCGATGAGGCGACCGGAGTAGTAAGCTGGAATGCGCCCGTTGAGGGGCTTTACGATGTTACGATCCGCGCGGAGAATCCCCTCGGAGCGGACGATGAGACTTTCGCTCTGGAAGTGCTGGCGGTTCCGGAGATCGAGGCGATTGTCGATGAATCCGTTCTTGAGGCCACTGAGTATGTAGGTCCGACGCTGGTGCTGGTTAAGGGCACTGCCCCTGTCGTCTGGTCGTTGATACAAGGCCCGACGGATATTGTGATTGATGAAGCTACGGGCGTCGTTACATGGACGGCAATGCCATCTTTTACACCGGTGACGATTACGATTCTCGCGACAAACGATGTTGGAAGTGATGAGGTCACATGGCATGTACAGGTACTGAGCGCCCCGCTCATGAATCCGCTTAGCGATGACTCGGTCAACGAGGGCGAGGCATATTCGCGAGCTGCGCCGACGCTGGTCAAGGGCACTGCGCCAGTGACATACGAACTGGCTGCAGGTCCGGCCGGTATGATGATCAATGAAACGAACGGTGCGATTAGCTGGGATTCACCGACAGCCGACGGCAGTCCATTTACGGTGACGATTCGTGCGTCGAACTCCTATGGCGTGGACGAAAAGAGCTTTGCGCTAACCGTGGTGCGCCCGCCCCTGATTGAATCCATTGATGATACGGAGATTCTTGAAGGCACCACATACACAGGCCCGACCCCTGTGCTGATCCAGGGGACGCTGCCGGTGAGTTGGTCGCTGATCGAAAGGCCTGCTGGTATGACGATCAATACCAGTAATGGTGTAGTAAGCTGGCCCAATGTCCCAGCCGTTGAAGGACCGTATACGGTGACAATCCGGGCATTAAACGCGGCTGGATCCGATACGACAAGTTGGCAGATTATTGTGCGTGTAATCCCTGAGTTGGCACCAATATCCAACACCGAAATTGCAGAGGGACAATCCTATATCGGACCGACGCCGACGCTTGTCAAAGGTACGGCACCAATCACATACGAACTCATCTCAGGCCCAATAGGAATGACCATTGATCCTGATACAGGAGTAGTTACTTGGTCAAACACCACAGCCGATGGCAATCCTCATGGCGTAACAATCCGGGCGAGTAATACCTGGGGCAATGATGATGTAAGCTGGCAGGTACGGGTGATTCGGCCTCCGACGATTGCAGCCATGGCGGATGGTACTGTTACCAAAGGGCAAACCTATATGAGTTCAAGTCCGACTCTGGACGATGGAACGCTCCCTGTGCAATGGTCGCTTGTGGAGGGGCCCGCAGGGATGGTGGTTAATCCAGCCACAGGTGTCGTTTCCTGGCCAGGCAGCCCGATTCCCGGAATGCATTCGATTACTATCCGGGCTGAAAACATAGCCGGTTCTGACGATGAATCCTGGCAGTTGGAGGTTATCGCTCCGCCGGTACTTTCTCCTATGTCGGATGCATCGGTATTAGAATATACCACATTTACGAGTGCAGCGCCTGAACATGTTGAAGGCACGGAGCCGATTGTGTTTTCACTGGTTTCCGGACCTGCGGGTATGACGATTGATGCTGAAACAGGCGCTGTTACATGGACTTCTGCCGAGCCGTCATTAACTTCATATACCATTTCGATTCGTGCCGGCAATGCTGTCGGTTCTGATACGGTTTCATTTGGATTGACGGTGCTCAGCCCACCGGCAATAATGCCAATTGCTGATGCCTCTATTCCCGAAGGACCTGCCTACGCATCATCGGTGCCGCAGGTAACTAAGGGAACAGCCCCGGTAACCTGGTCACTTTCAGGTGGTCCGGCGGGCATGACAATCGATTCGGATACAGGGCAGGTTACCTGGCCGAATCCGACGGCTGATGGCAGCCCATTTGCGCTGACAACTATCGCGACGAATGACTACGGACAGGACAGTAAGGCATGGCAGCTAACTGTGGTTCGCGCGCCACAGATTGCATCGGTCGCGGATGTGATTTTGGTGGAAGGCGAGGTCTATATTGAGACGTTGGAATTGACACAGGGAACGCAGCCGATTACGTGGAGTCTGATCCAGGCCCCGGTGGGCATGACAATCAGTAACCAGGGTATTGTGAACTGGACAGCACCGGCTATAGAGGGGCCATTTACAGTCACTGCGCGAGCGGAGAACCTTGGCGGTGCAGATGAAGTATCATGGGAGATAACGATTCGAGTGCTGCCAGGCATAGCCTTTATGACCGATACAACCATTGTTGAAGGACTTCCATATACATCTGCAATTCCCGTGTTGACAAAAGGAACTCTTCCCATTACCTGGTCTATTGAAAACGGCCCGCAGGATGTAACGATCGATTCGACCAGCGGTGTAGTTTCATGGTCGGATACCACAGCCGATGGCAATCCGCACCTGTTTACGATTTCCGCCAGCAATGACTGGGGCACGGCATCCGTGAGTTGGCGACTCGTGGTCGTCCGGGCTCCTGTAATAGCTGCGATTGATGATGCAACCGTGGCCGAAGGTCGAAATTATATCAGTCGAACGCCCACTCTCTCTAACGGGACCGCTCCGGTGTCATGGTCTCTGATTGATGGACCGGCTGGAATGACGATTGACAACAAAGGTGTAGTATACTGGCCTGCGGCTGTGGCCCAGGGGCAGCCTCATACGATCACGATCGGCGCAGCTAATGACGCCGGCAGTGATCAGATTTCATGGAACTTGAATGTGATCGAGATACCACGTATCGCAGCGATTGCCGACAAAGCCATTGTCGAAGGGAATGAATTCACTCTACAGCCCGTACTGGATACAGGGACCGCCCCCGTCACCTGGACACTTATCGAAGGACCATCAGGATTGCAGATTAACGCGAGTACAGGCGCCATTAGCTGGCCTACGGCCGAAGCAGTTGACAGCCCCCATTCGATTACAATTCGGGCAACGAACGCGGCGGGCAATGACAGCAGCAGCTTTGCGCTAATCGTACATACAGCTTATATAGTTGAGGTATCAACTAATCTGGAACGAAGCAAATCCGGCTCTCCAGTCTTGATTTCCGGACAGACGAAGTGGTTTGACGACACCCCCGCACCAAATATGCCGGCTCGAATTCAGCTGGATGTGAAAGATAGTACAAGATCATTCGATATTGTCAGTGATGCACAGGGACAGTTTGAATATACATTCCATCCGGTGGGAGCTGAAGCAGGTGTATTCTCGCTATTCGGCGAGCACCCGGCGGTCCATTCCACAACGCCGCAGGACACATTTACGCTGGTGGGCATCCAATTGGAGAGCAAGCGTGTCTCACAGACAATTCCGCCACAGTTGCTGAATGTTGATTCAATTGCTCTCAGGAATAACACGAATGCGCCTATTGAAGGCTTGACCGTGGAAGTAATAGGTACGCCGCCCGGTTGGATCGTTGATGCCATCGTACCACCATCCATGGGATCTGGTGAGATCGGATCACTCGAATATGCGATCACCACCGGGGATGACAGTATCGCCTATGCGGAGATGGACTTCGTGGTGCGGACACCCGAAGAAGCTACAGCCGCGGTGAGGCTTGGTGTACGTGTCCGGTCCGATGTACCGAAGCTGGAGGTATCGCCGACGAGCATGTCGACAGCTGTTGTGCGAGGCCAGCAAACCCTGCTTAAACTGATTCTACAGAATGTAGGTTCGGCTGCTACTGCACCATTGAATGTGCAATTACCCAATGTGTCGTGGATGGCACTGACAAGTGAGGCTGTCATGTCGCCGCTGGCGCCCGATGTTCAGGCGGAGGTATGGCTGTCGCTGACACCGCCGGAAAGCCTTCCTTTGGGACCATATTCCGGCTCGTTGGTGATCGCGGGTGTGCAAACGGGAGCGACGGTGGATTTTGAGTTCCAGGTGGTCTCGGATGCCAAGGGGGATTTGCTGGTTCGTGCCGAGGATGAGTACACATACTACGCCGAAGGCGAGCCCATGGTTGCCGATGCCGGCGTGCAGGTGATCGATGTGTTTACAAACCAGGTGGTCGCTTCGGGACAAACCGACGCCGACGGCGAGGTTCTATTGACAGACTTACCGGAGTCGTTCTATCAGGTTCGTGTCCGGGCGACGAAACACAGCGATTTCGGGGGATCTATTGCGATTCTACCGGGCCGCACGAAAATTGTGACGGCTTTCTTGCCACGCCAGTTGATAACATATACGTGGAAGGTCGAGCCGACACAGATTGAGGATCATTACGAATTCGTTCTGGAGTCTACTTTTGAGACAAATGTGCCGGTTCCGCTGGTTACGATCGAACCGGCCGACTTTGACCTGGACCAGATCGGCGTCGGATCGATGCAGATCGACTTCACGATCACGAATCATGGTCTCATTGCCGCCGAAGACAGTTGGTTCGACTTTGGCGACAATTCCGAGTACATCTTTACACCCCTGGTCGAGGAGCTTGGGGCCGTGCCCGCGAAGAGTTCGATCGTTGTGCCTGTACAAATCACACATCGGAGTCTGGCTGTACCTCCAGCGCCTTTTGGAGAGAACTTTACTTCGAAAATTGCTAAGGCTGAGATAGGCAGTAATCTTCTTGATGATGTTCCTCCGCCTCCCGATAGCAAGGAAAAATGCCGCGAGCAGACGGTTGCGGGCGTGTACTATACGTTGGTCTGTGGCGAAAACAACCGCCTCAAGTTCGTGCCTGTCCGCTTCATGTACAAGCGTGAATGTCCGGGCGAGCCCGGGCCGCCACTTTGGCCCAGGAATCCAGTCCCGCCGGAGGATCCGGATGATCCCTTGCGGAAACTGGCCGACTGGCTCTTCCCCGAAGACACTGGCGGCGGAGGCGGCGGTATCGGTGGGGGACTGCGCGAAATCTACGACCGTATCGTGAGCTACTTCAGCGGCGGCAGTCCCGACGTATCGGTCCCTCCGGCTAGAGAACTGGGCGTGCCCTGTGACCAGTGCTCTTTTAATGTAGGCAAGGCCATGCTCCAGGGCATTTGGGACAACGTACCGGCGTTAAATAAGATTCAGTGTGCCGCGGGCTTAGGCTACAATGCAGGTGTCACAATACGTCGTTGCACCTATCTGGGGATTCTGGACTGGGAGTGCCTGACCGAGGCTAAGAAGGCGATCGATGCGATTCGTGAGGGCTGTTCCGGGCCGGACAAAAATCAGTGGAAGGAGTCTCTCAAGAGTATTGCCCGTGCCGCATGGGATCATTGTATTGTCGGAGCACCAGATGCCGCAGTAAATGACGGTTTCCCACTACCGCCAGCATCCGATTTGGATGCATCACTACTTCGGATCCTTGCTTTGAGCGAGCGTCTGGATGCATTTGATAATGCTGTCGTAGCCATGCTGGGCGATTCGGCCTGGTTGGAGGCCGATCCAGGGGATGCCGAGGCAATCTCTGCGTGGTTTGAGGCTTTTGGAGTGGCCACAACGCCCGAGAGTGTTGCAGGGCCCCGCATTGCCGTCAGTGAATGGGAGAACCTTACCAATCCGGCGGTTACGACCATGCCAGTATCATTGGACATGGAGGTGCTTGATACATTGATCCTCCGCTGGAATCGTACACTCGATTACACAGATCAAGGCATCTACACGCTGGCAGATGTACCGGAAGGCTGGGATACGGACTTCATTGCGATCGATGCACTTGATGCGGCCTTCGCCGCTGCGTCCGATGCCGCTCAAGCGACGATTGATGAAGGATACGATAGTTTGTCCAATGCCGTGGTTGAAGCCGTTGAAGAGGCCCGAGACATCGTGGACCAGAACGATGAAGGGATCTGTGCCAAGGTCAAGATCCAGATCCGCCAGGAAGCCGTGATTACGCGCAACGCGTTCGAGGCTACGCTGGAAATCACCAACGGAAGCGATGCTGGGATGGAAGATCTGGCTGTCTATATTACTATCGATGACGGCGACGGCAACGACGCGAACGACCTGTTCGTTATTCTGCCGCCGGATCTGGTGGGCATAACCGATGTGGAAGGCAGTGGTGTGATCAATCCGAGTCAAACCGCTCGGGCCACATGGCTGATCGTTCCGACCCAGGATGCCGCGCCAACTGAAGAAAGTGTATACTTTGTTGGCGGCAAGTTCATCTATCGTTCGGGTGGCCAACTGATCGATATGCCTCTGTTCCCGGATGATATATTGGTTCGACCCGATGCACAACTACACGTTCAGTACTTCCATCAAAAGGATGTGTACAGCGATGATCCATTCACAGATGAGATCGAACCAGCCGAACCATTCAGCCTGGGACTTAGGATGATAAATCAAGGTTATGGTCCGGCTTACCGTGTGTCCATGAGTTCGAGTCAGCCGAAAATCATCGAAAATGAAAAGGGCCTTCTCGTCGATTTCCAGATTATCAGTTCACAGGTCGGCGAGGAAGAAATTTCGCCGTCTCTGGATGTCTATTTGGGGGATATCATGCCCGGTGAAACGGCGGTAGCTCGATGGCTGATGACAGCATCCCTGCAAGGTCAATTCAGCGACTATAAAGCTTCATATGTACACTTGGACGGTTTGGGAGATCCGCGTCTGTCGCTGATCGACAGCGTTGAGATTCACGAGCTCATCCACGCCGTGCGAAATCCATGGCCGGTCGATGACGGGATCTATGATTTCCTGGTCAACGATGTGGCGGATGGGAATGCATTACCGGATTCTCTGTATCTCAGCGACGGTGAAATTTGTCCCGTCCAGAGTCTGATTGACGCCGTAATCGATGCAGCGGCAACCCCCGTACATCCGGAAGTGAATGTCATGACAACCGCGCCGGCTGGATATTGTTACTTACAATTCGATGATCCTTCAGATGGTCAGATGACGCTGGTTGCCGTAACACGCTCCGACGGCGAAGTGATTCGCATGGACGATAACGCCTGGGCGACCGATCGAGTCATTCGAAAACAAGGACAGGATCCGTATGAGGAAAAGCTCGTTCACATATTCGATCATGTCGAATCGGCCGGAACCATATCGTATCGGCTGCTGTTTAGCGAAGTGGAGAATCCGCTGGTTGTCCGTTCTGTAACGGTCAAGGGCGAACCGGTCGGTTCGGTCGACGTGGTCTTCTCCGGACCCATTGAGCCGACGTCGTTCAGTTGGCAAGACATCAAGCTCAGGCGCAACGGCGGTCACAATCTGATCTATCAGCCTCTGGCGATCCGTTCACTGAGCGAGACTCGTTTCCGGGTCAGCGGCCTCGGGTTTTTGACGGTTGAGCCTGGGGCATATATGCTGATTGTTGATGCGTCGGGTATCACAGATCTGGAAGGCAATGCGGGGATCGGCGAAGGTATAGCGAGCTGGAGACGGACGCTGACTCCGTGGGATGCCACGGACGATGGCCGCGTGGATATGCAGGATCTGGCTATCGTGGGTCGAGCATGGATCCGGTCGGATTGCACCGGGCCGGACTGGTGTGGTGGTGGCGATATGACACAGGACGGCACGGTGGATATCGAGGATTTACAACGTCTGATAGTTTATTGGATGGAATCTATTGAATAGGATGTCGAATAGAGGGCGTTCCTGGCGAGGATTTTGTAAAGAAGGGAGAGTACAATGCGAGTTGTCGCGTTCATTACAGGATTGTTAATGTGTGTTATTGCATCTCCGACAGTGGCATTGACTGTTACTCTTGATCAAGGATCTCTTTTAGAATTGAACCACTACAGTTCAAACCTTCTGACGGCTCGAGTACTTGATCAAAGTCCCGGATTGAGTGGTGGAGTACAGTTTAACATCCATTTTCCCGGTGCTGGTCCTTTGGATACCCAGTTATTCTACACCACTATGCAGGATGTCGATTTGAGTGATTTTGAAAGTGTTGCGCTTACATTCTCGGTCTTGTCACTGGATGGGATCGAACCAGGTAGTACGTTTGATTTGGGACTATATGCTTCTCCCTTCGTGCGTGATGCGGTGGGTCTGCAGCATTTCTGGGAACTGACATACCTGGATTTGACTGCCGGGCCGGGAACCATTACCCAGGATATTCCTGTCTCCGCTTTGGCTGTTGGTGATTCGAAGGCCGGAGATCATATCCAAGAGATTGGATTTGAGGTTCGGATTGATTCTGATCTATCGCATTCCGATGGTTTCATAATGAGTCTTTTGGTGACGCCGACACCCGGTGCGATTGCCATTCCTGAACCGACGATTTTCGTATTTCTTATTGCCGGGACATGCTTGTTGCCTGTAAGGAAACGGCATAGTTAAAAAATTGTACGACTATCCTCAAATGAACTGCAATAATAAATGAACCGTGGAGATTCTCCTCGAGACCACATGCCTTGCCCGTTTCGTATAGTAAATAAAGGCTTACTTGGTATAACAATCCAGAACATCATCTCTTCCCACTTAAAATAGATAATCCTCTTTTTCTGGCTTCCTAAGGTTAGGTAGTATAGAGATACAGGGGTTCTCTCTCATGGCATATAATTACCTCACGGATCATGAAAGGGACTTGAGTATATAAATGTGTTGATTGCTATTGCAGTCAATATACAAACAAGTTATGATAATACTAATTAGCATAAAGGCTCTTGGGACTGAATTCAGCGGAAAACGAGGAGAACATCGCTCATGACCAGAAAGATTAGCATATTAATGTTTTGCACAATCTGGTTATGCACTCGCTTCAGCACAACTGTTTTGGCAGACATTTCAAATCCTCAAACAGGCTGGAAACCTGACAAATTCATCATCACCTTCTGGTGTCCACCTCCTGCCACGGACGGAGCCTTATCCCGTGTTGCTGCTGAACATTACAATCTCACATGGGTTCCTGTTGAAGGATTGGACGTTGCCACTAGGCATGGTCTTCGGGCTATGCTCACAAATTCACTTTTACAGCCATCCACCCTCGATAATGTCGCTAAGCGTGCACAGTTAGACGCCTTGATCGACCGCGTCAAGGTGCATCCGGCTCTGGAGGCCTACTACATCTGTGACGAACCGGGAGCGGCCGCCTTCCCGGGACTTGGCCGGCTGGTGGCCTATCTCAAGGAGCGAGATCCAAAACACCTGGCCTATATCAACCTGTTTCCCACCTATGCCAATGAACAGCAGCTTGGAGTAACCGCAGCCGCGGCCGAGCTTGGACGGGTCGGCTACCCAACGAATCTGGCTGGTGTAGAGCCCGACAACAAGGTGGTCCTGGCCTATCAAGAACACTTACAACAGTATCTTGAAATCGTCAAACCAGACCTGATCAGTTATGATCACTACCATTTCTTTCGTAATGGAGATGGCCCCCAGTATTTTCTCAATCTGGCTCTCATACGCATGGCAGCCATCGAATCAGGTAAGCCCTTCCTCAATATCATCCAAGCCAGTACACTGGAAAAAGTCTGGCGGCTCCCAACAGCCAATGAAATTCGCTGGTTGGTCTTTACCACCATGGCATATGGCGGTCGCGGTATCAGTTATTTCACGTATTGGGGACCAGAATCATATGGCGGCCTGTATCAGGATGGCGAATCCTCTCCCTTGGCTGCGGATGTGGCCGCCATCAATGCAGAGATCGAGAAGTTTGGTCCGACTCTAATGACTCTCGATTCAATGGGTGTCTATCATACCAAGCCCCTCCCTCTTGGCACGGAACCTGTACCCACTGAGGCGCCGGTGCAAATCCTCTCCAATGGAGAGTTTGTCCTGGGTTTGTTCGGACAAAAAGAGCGTATATCTGCATTTATGATTGTCAATCGCAGCTACATAAGCAACGTCGAGGCCACTTTGAAGGTAACACTTCCCATTGACAGTCTTCAGGAACTTGACCGTACGAGCGGAAAATGGGGTAACAGTCTGACCTTGGGAGAGAATCATACTATTACGATCACTCTACAGCCAGGTAATGGCAGATTGTTCCGGGCCAGCAAATAGAACTGCCAAGAGATTTTGGAAAGAGATATAGATCCTAATAGCAAACCACTCTGCAATAATCACCTTATATACAGTAAGATGAATCTCTTAATCAGATATAATAAGCAGGAAGAAAATACTACTCGTGGTATTATGATTGAATCAGAGTACCATTGGTTTTTATCGTATCGTACGTTCCTGTCGAATTTCAAACCCTATTGATTGGTAACAGGATCGTACCCCTGTTACTTCTTCCCAAAAGGGAGGGGTTGGCTTTTAGGCTTATACACTCAGGAGTAAATACGAATTTCAGGATGTAGCATAATCGATCTCGGTGGAGATACAATCATGAATGGATCAAACAGGGTTTTACAAAGGATCATATTGTTTATTTTTGGCCTTCTCGCTTCTTCGTTGCAAGCAGGAATCCTGGAAGATCTTCTGCAGGATATCTCACCGGATGTGAAAAAATGGGCCACGGTGGTTCTGGTACAAGGGGAACCGTCGAAACCGGTTTTTGAGTGGCTCCATTATCGTAACAGTGCAGAAGCCGTGGATTTCTGGCCGGCCAGCACTATTAAAATCTATACAGTAGTGGCCGCCCTGGAGTATATCAATGAACTGAATGTACCAACCGATTGTGTACTGGTTTTTGAGCACAAGAAAGAGGATCGATGGATCCTGGATAGCGCCCGGACAATGCGGGAGATGATCAGCGAGGTGTTTCGACGTTCTTCCAATGAGGATTATACCCTTCTGCTGCGGTTTGTCGGGATTGATCGGATCAATACCAAATTTCTAATCCCAGAGAAAGGATTCCCCCATTCGGCCCTGATGCGGGATTATATCACATATCGTCCGCCCCTCTATGTGAACGAAGAGCCACAGAGAATCACGCTGTACTCCGAACAAAGAAAACCCATTCAGATTGAACACTACTGGTCCGGTATTTCTTATGCAAAGCAGCGGGGCGCTATGATTATAAGTTCCGAAACGGGAAACTGCACCTCCACACGGGAATTGGCTGACTGCCTGAGACGGATTATGTTCCACCATGTACTGCCTGCATCAGAACGCTATAAATTGACAGATGAGCAGGTAAAATTCATTATTGAGGGTGGTTATGGTTTGACGGGATTGGAGAATCGAGAGGCAGGGGCCTATGCCTGGGAGGATGCCGCCAAGGAGGTTTTTCCCAAGGCTCGTTTCTTTCACAAGGGAGGATTGATCAGCACATACTCCCTGGATGTAGCCTATTTCGACGATACAGAATCCGGCACACGTTTTATCGTTGCATTGGCAGCCGAATCGGGTGATCCTTCCACTGTCAAGCAGATGGCCAAAAAGATCGCCGAGTGGGTCAGACAACAGCGTTAAATCTCAAGTAAAGCAGCAGAAATACGGCTAAAGGATCTGGATAAGACAGAGTGGAGGGAAAATCTCTACGTCCGCATATTTCAAGAGGATCATGACAAAAAAAGTAATTTCTGATAGTATAGAAAGCAGGAATTTTATACCAGAAAATGTAATTGAAGAAATTCTGTGAGATTATTGAGCGAGTATATTCGAAGTCAATAATAGAAATGACACTTTGTGAAAGGAGCAACATCCATGAGTGGTAAATCCGGATTACCGGCAAGAAGAGTGATCCTTGGGGTTTGTATCACTCTATTTTGGCTGACAGTGACAACAGTGGGAATTGCTGCCGAGATAGACGAGGGCCGCGTAAAGGACATTATAGCCTTGCTTAATGAAAAAGCCGACGGTTTTGGTAAAACCATTCATGATCGCCTAGCATGGAACGAGCTACGACACAGAGATGGATCTACCGCAATTATCAAATCTGCCCAAAGGCTTGTTACCGAGCCTATCCCTGAACAAAGTGACGATTTGTATCTGGATTTCTCCAAGACGGGCAACAGGACACGGTGGCAGAGAGTAGCAGGCCTTCGACGCAATAGGGTAAACACACTCGTTATTGCAGAGTGCCTTGAGAACGAAAATTGTTTTATCGAAACGTTTGAGGATTTGGTTGGTGAGTTATGTAAGGAACGAACATGGGTCATGCCGGCCCACGACCGGGGACTGGCCAATTTCAACCAAACCACTATAGATATCGACCTGGGCTCTGCATCGCTGGCATGGTCTTTGGCAACCGCCGATTATCTACTGGCTGACAAACTGAGCGATAAAACACGAAGACTGCTGCGTCAAAATCTCCAAGACAGAATATTCGGTCCCTATGAGAATATGGTTGAAGGTAAGCGTGAAAAGAACTGGTGGATGACAACGACTAACAACTGGAATTCGGTTTGTCTGGCGGGAGTCACAGGGTCTGCACTGGCTGTTTTGGACTCACCGGTCAAACGGGCCTACTACATTACCGCTGCAGAGTATTACAGTCGCAACTTCCTGGCGGGTTTTACACCGGATGGCTACTGTTCCGAAGGACTTGGTTACTGGAACTATGGATTCGGGTATTATGCTATGCTTTGCGAGATGATCTATCAGGCTACCAATGGCCATCTGGATTTGTTCGATAGGGCCAGGCAGGCCGCCTTATTCGGAGCCAATATCGAGATCATCAACGGGATCTATCCGGCTTTTGCGGATTGCTCGGTCCGTGCAAAACCCAGTTCTACACTGATGTATTATGTGAGCCGTCGACTTGGGCTGGGACTTCCGCGTTGGGATAGTATCGATACAAGAATTTCGAGCGGTGCGTTATACCAGAGCATGATGTATGCCTTTGAGAATTCCGCCTCCGCTACAGCGGAGGTAGAAAATCCGTCCCAATTACTCGGTATACGGTCATGGTTTGCCAATGCAGGGGTATTGATCTGTCGGCCGGGTTCCGATGGCCAATGCAGACTCGGAGTAGCCTTAAAGGGAGGACATAATAACGAACATCATAATCATAATGATGTCGGTTCGTACGTCGTCGTGTTGGGAGATGCACTGTTGCTGGCCGATCCGGGCGGAGAGGTTTATACGGAACGAACATTCAGCAATCGGCGTTACGAAAGCAATGTGCTCAACTCATTCGGACATCCTGTACCCATGGTTGCGAAACAATTGCAGAAAACCGGTAGTGCAGCGCATGCTGAAATCGTCAAAAGCAGTTTTTCCGATGACACTGAATCGCTTGTGCTCGACATCACATCGGCGTACGAAGTTGCTGAATTGAAGAAATTACAGCGGAGTTTCGTCTACCGTCGGGTTGGTAACGGCAGTCTGGTCGTAACCGATGAAGTGGAACTCTCACAAGCAAAGGCATTTGGTACCGCGCTAATCACCTTCGAAAAATGGAGGATTTTGTCACCAGAAAGGATTCTGATAGGTGAAGATAAAAATGCGATCATAGCACAGATCGATGCCGGGTCCTCTGAATTCAAGGTGGAAGCCGAGACAATAAAGGAAGACCTCAGTACACCGAATCTACCCACACGAATTGGTATTAATCTGTCTGAACCGGTAGAACGTGCCAGCATTAAGGTGACTATTACCCCGGCCGTGGAGCTATAAGTACCAAGATACCAATTTGGATTGAAAATGGATATCAAGATAAATCAAACCATGTACTTGATGGAACTACGCAATAGCAAGTAACTCTGTCCAAGGCACTACTTATTCTTAACTTTTTTACCAAGTAACTCATCTGCCAACGGACCAGTATCATAGACTTTTTGAAGGGCCTCGATAATAGCTTGGGAATTCACCGAAACGGCACGAGCCTGGATATCCGTGTATGCAAAATCGAGCACAAGCGATTGGATGTTGCCGTCGAAGATAATACCTACAAATTCGCCTTGTCGATTCACGACAGGACTGCCGGAATTACCGCCGATGATATCCGCGGTGGAAACAAAGTTCAGTGGTGTATTGAGGTCTAACTGATCCTTGACATCCAGCCATCGCTGCGTCAGATCAAACGGCGGTTTGTACTGATGGGCTCTCGCCCGTTCATAAAGGCCGGCAAATACCGTTTGAAATGGGATTGACAGGGCATCCTCCTGATAGCCTTTCACGGTGCCGAATGCCAGGCGCAGTGTGAACGTTGCATCCGGATAGGACCCGGTCTTGTCAAGAGCCTGCCGTGCCTTTGTGATCCTTGCATGTGCCTGTTGTTTGATTTCATCTTGTGTCTCAATGAGCGTACGAACCGCTCGTGCTGGTGAATCGATCAATCTGGCCAACTCAATCATCGGATCCTGTGCAGCTTGCACGTCGGCCGGTGCTGCCGTATAGAGCTTTTTTCGAAATGCAACGTTTTTTAGATGTGTACCGGCGATCAGCTTAGAAGCCCTCTCTCGCGGTGAATAACCCGCCAGCACTTTTTCCACGAGCGGATCCGAACAGCCAAGCTGCTCGACCAGCCATGTCAGGGAAGTAGCCAGTTTGAGTCGCTCCAGATCGTTATAAAGGGGCTCGGCGGAAAAAAGCTGAAATTCCAGCGATTCAAGATTGGAGTCTCGAAATTCACGGAGACGTTTCCCGTTTGGCTTAATCTTTTCTTCGACGGCCCGGAGAACGGTACGGGCGATTGTGAATAAGGTACTGTTAAAAGCATGGGCCCCTTCCAATAACTGGTACCGCAAGGCATTCTTTGCCATAGTTTGCTGCGCCTCGGCGATTTGTTCCCAGGCAGACAGCATATCTCCTGCTTGAGGCAGCTTGGCTGCAGTGGCCCGCAACTGCTCTTCCGCCGTTCGTTTTTGTTTCATGATCACAGGCTCGAGCAGGCCGGCATACATACCCCCATAAGCCTTGCGGCTGTTTTGTACACCGAATAGAAGATCTTTGGCCCGCCGGGCATTTTCCTCATTTTCTTGACTATAGACCGAGAGTGCGACTTCCAGATTATTCAGCCATTGTAAGGTATAGGGAAACCGTTGATCCCGAAGATATTCCAACTCAG